>NZ_JASDDF010000011.1:0-42004 GCF_030407535.1 Pseudoalteromonas sp. APC 3224
CAAATTCCCTTGGTAATTAGCGATTACGACAGAATCGCTTGGTAATTAAGATACGACAAAGTCGCTTGGTGTTAACAAATAGCATTGATCAGGTTTAAACATGATGTGGCAATATAAGCCATCTTTATTAGCAATAAGCATTATAGTGTTGAGCGGTTGTGCGAGTAACTTAAACCAATCGCAGCGCGAACAAACTCCAAATAATTTACCACAGCAGTGGCAACAACAAGCATCAAGTTCTGTATTAAAAGTGGATGATGAATGGTTAACTCAACTACACACGCCATTACTTAACAAATACGTAGAACAAGCGCTTAAAAACAACCAACAACTATTACAAACCAGCTATGATGTCGCTATTACTAAGCAGCAACTAATAGCAACCGGATCAGCTCTTTGGCCTAGTTTAGATTTATCTTCGCGTACTAGCCGCAGTAAAGGTAACCGGCCTGTTAGCTATAATAATGCCAGCTCTGTCAGCTTAAACTTAAATTACGAAGTTGACTTATGGGGTAAGCTGTCAGATTCAAAACGAGAAGCTAACCTTTCATATTTAGCGCAAAAAGCGCGTTTTGAACAAGCTAAACAGCAACTAGTTTCAGATGTTGTACAAGGCTGGTTTGATGTTGTGTCTGCGCAGCAGCTACTTGATTTATATAAGCGCCGTGAAGAAAATGCTAAGCAAAACCTCGATATAATTGAATCGGGTTACCGCCAAGGTATAAACGAAGCGCTTGATGTTTATTTAGCCCGCAATGAGCTTAATAACGAACGCTCACGCATTGCCACTCAAACAGCGAGTTTATCAAGTGCAGCGCGAGTGCTTGAGCGCTTACTAGGTGAGTACCCAAAAGGAGCTATTGCAGCAAGCACTGACTTACCGGTTGTTGATACCGAAATTCCAGTTGGTATTCCTTCAGAGCTCATTACTCGAAAGCCTGCATTACTTGCTAGTTGGTACGAGTTATTAGCTAGTGATGCGTCACTGGCTTATGCGCATAAACAGCGCTTTCCGAGTTTAAATTTAACTGCAAGCTTAAGTGATAGTACAGATCGAGTGAGTGATTTGTTTTCTCCTTCAAGCCTCGCATGGTCTTTACTCGGAAGTATTTCGGCACCTATTTTTGAGGGAGGGCGTTTACAAGCCAATGAAGAAATAGCGCGTCTGAATACTCAAAAGCAAGAACAGCAATATTTACAAACCTTGTACGATGCATTTGCTGATGTAGAAAATGCGATATCGCAGCAGCAGTCTTTAAAAGCGCAGTACACCAGCACCCTCGAAGCACAAAAAAATGCACTTGCGGCCGAGCAGTTATCGTTTGAGCAATATCAAAGTGGCTTAGTAACTTATACCACGGTACTTGATGCACAAGGTCGCTCATTCGATGCGCAAAGTTCATTAATACAAATTAAAAACCAATTAATCGCAAATAGAATTAACCTACATGTTGCCCTCGGTGGTGATTTTGAAAAACCGTCAAGCGACTTAAAGAGCAATAACGATGAACACTAAAACAGCTAAAATTATTATTCCAGCCGCGGTTGTTGTTACCGCTCTTTTAATTGTATTTTTTATTAAGAGTAATCCGCCAGAGGCGAGACGCTTTAGTTCAGCACCAAAAGCAGCAATTAGTGTATCTGTACTTGAGCTTGTGCCTCAAAGTTATCAAGTAATGATAGACAGCTACGGTACAGTAAAACCTCGAACACAAAGCTTACTTGTTGCTCAAGCATCTGGGCAAATAATTGAAGTGAGCGATGAGTTTAGAGAAGGTGGCTTTTTTGAAAAAAGCGACGTGTTATTAAAGCTAGATGATAGAGATCATCAGGCAGAGGTTAAATCTGCTCAAGCTAATTTACTCACAGCAGAGCAAAGCTTATTAGAAGAAAAGGCCCGCGGGCAACAAGCACTGACTGATTGGAAGCGCCTTGGTGGTTCAAGCCAAGCCAGCAGCTTGGTATTACGTGAGCCGCAATTAGCAGCTGCGCAAGCACAAGTGCTATCGGCTCAAGCTGCCCTTGAAAAAGCAGAGCTTGATTTAGAGCGTACAAAGGTTACCGCACCTTATGCTGGGCGCATACTGAGTCGTAGTGTCGATTTAGGTCAAGTAGTGAGTAACAATACCCAACTTGCTACTATTTACGCTATTGATAGTGTTGAAATTCGCTTACCAATAAAAAATAAAGACCTTTCGTTTGTTAACCTGCCAGAGCAATACCGTGATGGTGCTAAAAACCAAGCGGGTTCGTTAGTTAAATTTAGTTCTGATTTAGTGGGGGAGCAAACATGGCAAGGCCAACTGGCACGAACTGAAGGCGCTATTGACGAAAACGCGCAGCAACTTTACGTGGTAGCAAAAATAGACGACCCATATAAATCAACCGCCAGTAATCAGTATCCAATTAAAATAGGGCAATACATTAAGGCGCAAATAGCGGGTAAAACGGTGCAAAATGCGTTGATCATTCCTAACAGCACAATTTACCAAGGTACTTATGTTTATGTGGTTGAAGGTGATGTATTAAAGCGTAAAGACGTTACTTTTGCATGGCAAAACGCCAATCAAGCAATGATCAAAACCGGTTTAAAAGCGAACGATAAATTAGTTGTTACGCCGCTAGGGCAAGTAAGCTCAGGCACTAAAGTGAGTATTTTAGGTGAAGAGCCAAAAGAAAAAGTACCTAAAAATAAGCGCCCGACTCGTGAGCAGCTAGAGCAAAAAGCAAAAGAGCTTGGTATTAGTGTTGAAGAGTTAATAAAAAAACGTCGCGCAGCCAAGCAAGGAGATAAAGCATGATTGCTTGGTTTACTAAAAACCATGTTGCTGCCAATTTATTGTTAGTAACTTTGTTGTTGTCGGGACTATTTAGTTTATCGAGTAAAATACCACTTGAGGTGTTTCCATCTTTCGAAACAGACATGATAAGCGTAGGTGTTAGCCTGCGTGGTGCAACCCCTGAAGATGTAGAGCAGGGTGTAACAATTCGTATAGAAGAGGCCGTGCAAGACTTAGAGGGCATTAAACAAATATTTAGCCGCTCGTCAGAGGGCTCCGGCTCTGTAACTATTGAGGTTGAAAGCGGTTACGATCCTCGTGAGTTATTAGCTGATATTAAAAGCCGAGTAGATGCGATTAATACGTTTCCTGGCGATGCAGAAAAACCGATTGTTGCGCTGGCTGAGCGCAAAAGAGAAGTAATAGCTGTTACCGTATCAAGCGATTATGGCGAAAAAGAAACGCGTGAATATGCCGAAAAAGTGCGAGATCAAATACTGCGTTTGCCTAACGTAACGCAGGTAGAGCTAAGTGGTGTACGAGACTACGAGTTAGCCATTGAAGTTAGCCAAGACACACTTCGCCAGTACAGCCTAAGCCTTGCGCAAATATCGAGTGCTATTGCTAATTCAAGTTCTGATATTTCTGCCGGTAACTTAAAAACAGAAGGTGGCGATGTACTAATTAGCTCAAAAGGGCAGGCTTATCGTAAAGATGAATTTGCCAGCATAGTAGTAAAAAACCAAGCCGACGGAACGATTATCCGCTTAGGTGATATTGCTACAATTAAAGACGATTTTGAAGAAACGCCAGTACGCACCCGTTTTAATGGTAAGCAAGCGGCGTTTATAGACGTTTACCGAATTGGCCCGCAAAGCGCGATAACCGTGGCAGACGATGTTAAAAACTACATTGAAGAACAGCAAGCCACGCTACCACAAGGTTTTAAACTAAGTTATTGGGACGATGATTCAGAGCTAGTTAAAAGCCGTATCGCCACCTTAACCAGTAATGCTTTACAAGGTGGTATTCTAGTACTGGCACTGCTCACGCTATTTTTGCGCCCAGCAATTGCATTTTGGGTGTTTATTGGTATTCCTGTATCGTTTATGGGCGCGTTTATCGCGATGCCAATTTTTGGTGTAACGCTAAATATAATGAGCTTATTCGGCTTTATTTTAGTACTTGGTATTGTAGTAGATGACGCCATAGTAACCGGCGAAAACGTGTATACCCATTTGAAAACGGCAAAATCCGGTGAGCAGGCTGCTATATTAGGGACTCAAGAAGTTGCTACTCCCGTTACCTTTGGTGTACTGACTACTGTTGCTGCCTTTTTACCTTTAGCATTTATTGAAGGCGCGCGCGGCGCCTTATTTGCACAAATTCCGGTAGTGGTTATTCCAGTTTTATTGTTTTCGCTAATTGAATCTAAATTTGTGTTACCAGCACATTTAAAATACATAAAACTACGCCACCAAAAAGGTGAACCATCAAAGTTTGAAGCGATTCAACAACGTTTTGCTGATGGCTTTGAAAGTGCAATTTTAAAATATTACCAACCTATATTAAACACTGCTTTACGCCATAAACTAGCAACGGTTAGTTTATTTGTGGGGGTATTTTTTATTATTTTAACCATGATCACCAGTGGTTGGACTAAGTTTATCTTTTTCCCACGAATTCCTAGCGAAACTGTACGAGTCAATCTAACACTGCCAACAGGTACACCGTTTGAAGTAACCAATAAATACGTGATTGATATGTCCGAAAAAGCGCAGCAATTACAAGAAAAATATCGCGATCCTAATACAGGCGAAAGCGTTATTTTAAATATATTAGCCACTACTGGCGGACGCGGTGGCGCGTCTAACTCCGGAGCGGTACGCTTTGAGATTACACCTGCAGAGCAGCGTGAGTCAGATATAGGTTCGCGAGAGCTTGCTAGTGAATGGCGCGATTTAATTGGTGTTATTCCTGGCGCTGAAAGCCTAACATTTAGAGCTGAAATTGGCCGAAGTTCAGACCCAATAGACGTTCAACTAAGTGGTACTTCACTAACAATATTGCAAGATGTAGCTGATAATATTAAAAATCGTTTAGCAACGTACCCAACGGTGTTTGATATTGCTGACAGTATGTCTGACGGTAAAGAAGAGTTGCGTATAGAGCTTACGCAACAAGGTTTGGCGCTTGGTTTAAACCGTGTAAATGTGGCAGGACAAGTGCGTAATTCGTTTTTTGGCTCGCAGGTTCAGCGTATTCAACGCGGACGAGACGACGTGCGTGTAATGGTTCGTTTACCTATTGACGAGCGCCGCTCTGTAGCTGATTTACAAAACATACTAATAAGCACTCCCGATGGCGGCTCTGTGCCATTGTCGCACGTGGCAACACTTACGGCAGGACAAAGCCCATCAACCATAAACCGTATTGATCGTTATCGCACACTAAACGTGACGGCTGATATTGAAAAAAACAACACCAACATGACGGTGCTTCAAGCCGACCTAGCACAATATTTAGACGAGTTAATGCAGCAATACCCAGGTGTTGATTACAAACTCGAAGGTGAAGCCAAAGAGCAAAGAGAGTCGTTTGGCTCATTGGCTTGGGCGTTAGTGTTTGTGTTTTTTATAATTTATGCGTTATTGGCTATTCCGTTTAAGTCATACATGCAACCAATTATTGTTATGAGCGTTATTCCATTTGGCATGATTGGCGCTGTAGTAGGGCACTGGATAATGGGTATGGACTTAACCATTATGAGCTTACTAGGTATGCTTGCGTTAATAGGTGTGGTAGTAAACGATTCGCTCGTATTAGTCGATTTCATTAATAAAAAACGTAGCGAAGGTGGCGATTTAATAGAGGCAGTTAAACTTGCTGGCGCATCGCGCTTTCGCCCGGTTATGCTTACTAGTTTAACCACTTTTATTGGCTTAATGCCGCTGCTGTTTGAAAAGGCGACTCAGGCGCAGTTTTTAATACCTATGGCAGTAAGCTTAGGGTTTGGGATTATATTTGCGACTTTTATAACCTTATTACTTGTTCCCGTTAACTATATGCTGATGGAGCGCTTTCAAGGTTGGTTTAAGTAGTGTTAGGCATTAAAAAGACAAAGGGATAGGTGTTAGAGATAAAAATTAAATATCGGGCTGTGGAAACGCAGTTCGATATATTTAAAGACGAAAGATAGGGAATATTTAGTTAAAAAGAAATGCTTGAGAACCTAGAACCTAAGCTATAAAGGAAGGTGTTCCCCGAGAATGCGGTGCCCGGTGTCAGTCCTGAAACCTTGAGGTTTCAGGGCGGAAATCTGCGGTTTACCGTAGGCTTCTCGGTACATGCCGAGCTTGCACAATAGTAAACGAACAAAAATCCTGGTATAAAATTTATCGGCTCAGGGACTTAACCAAGCTCCTGCACCCCAGGGAACAAATTTAGTATATAAGACATATTCCAATCCTTAAACCCCAATCGTAAAAAATTAAACTGTTCGCTCAGTTTTCCTCCACATTTAATCTTGTATTTACTTTTAAGATTGCTTTTTGAGCTCAATTTGCTTTTCAATCGCTTGCTTTTGACCTCAGTCATAGAATTCATTGGAGTTGCTTTTTATCGAGTGGTAGCATTGCTTTAATTAGCAAAGCGAAGACGTCATTATGAATAACTTACCAGATTACGAAAAAGCCCAACTTCTTTTAGAGAAAAATGAAATATTTGTATCACCCGCAGAAGCGCATGGCGTTATTAGCGGCTTACTTGCTTGTGGGCTAAGCATTGACGATAAAGAATACTTAGGCTTACTGAGCGATGTATTTAATGATGGCGAGTCGTTTAGCAACGATTTAAAACAGTTTTTTGGCCAAATTTATCAACAAGTGGTTGAAAGTTTTAATAACGAAGAGTTTCAATTTGACTTGTTTTTACCTAGTGATGACGAAACACTCATCGATCAGGCTAACGGGCTCGTATCATGGGTAGCTGGGTTTATGTTGGGTTTTGGCTTAAAGCAAAAAGATTATGGCAAGCTGTCGGCAGATGTAAAAGAAGTGATCAGCGACTTTAGCGAGATTACACGCCTAGATACAACCTTTGAAGAAACCGAAGAAGATAGCCAAGCACTCCATGAAGTGATTGAGTACGTCCGTGTATCGGCGCTATTGTGTTTTGCTGAGCTAGGCAAAGAGCAAAATCTACAAAGCAACAAAAAAACACTGCATTAATTGAGCAACACAATAAAAGTAATGGGTTAGTTATTAATGGTTGAAATACAAAAGTCAGAGTTTAAAGCGCGCCGCGAGCGTTTATTGGCGGCAATGGATAATAACAGTATTGCTATAATTCCCGCTGCAACGGAGCTCACGCGTAGCCGTGATACTCATTATCCGTTTCGACAAGACAGTGACTTTTTTTACTTAACTGGTTTTAACGAACCCGATGCCGTGTTGGTGCTTTGCAAAAACAGTGATACACCCTCACTATTATTTTGTTTAGATAAAGACAAACTTGCAGAGGTATGGCACGGCAGACGCATTGGTTTTGAAAAAGCACAAAGCGAATACTTATTCGACAAAACTTATGCACTTAGTGCGCTAAATGAACAATTATTGAATTTGGTGAACGGCCAACAGATTTTATTTTATGCACAAGGGACGTATCCTGCCTTTGATGGCAAAGTATTTTCAATGCTTAACACTTTGCGCAGTGCCCCTAAAAAAGGGGATACAGCACCGAGTACAATTAAAGATATTCGCCCTTTATTGCATGAAATGCGCTTATTTAAATCGCCAGGCGAAATTAACATTATGCGTGAGGGCTGTGAAATAAGCGCTCGAGCACACATGCGAGCCATGCGTTTTTCCCACGTTGGCGCAACCGAGTTTCAACTAGAGGCAGAGCTTCATCATCACTATGCAATGAACGGTGCGCCACATCCTGCTTATGGCACTATTGTCGGCAGTGGCGATAACGCCAATATTTTGCACTACACCCAAAATAGCGACGTATTAAACAATGGCGACTTAGTACTGATTGATTCAGGCTGTGAGCTACAAGGCTACGCCGCCGATATAACACGTACCTTCCCCGTTAACGGTAAATTTAGCACTGAGCAAGCTGCGCTTTATAATATTGTACTTAAAGCGCAAGAAATCGCATTTAGCGAAATAAAACCCGGTGGCCTTTTATCTCAGGCAAATAAACTCGCTATGCAAGTACTAACCCAAGGGTTACTTGATTTAGGTATTTTAACCGGCGATTTTGATGAGTTAATGGCACAAGGTGCCTGTAAAGAATACTACATGCATGGTCTTGGTCACTGGTTAGGGCTTGATGTTCATGATGTGGGCGATTACAAGGTTAATAACCAAGAGCGTGTCTTAGAGCCGGGTATGGTGCTAACCATTGAGCCTGGGCTGTATATTAGTAAAGACTCAAATGCGCCTCAAAAATACCAAGGTATAGGTATTCGTATTGAAGATAACTTATTAGTAACTGATTCAGGTCACGACAACTTAACCATTAGCGTGCCTAAAACAATTAGTGAAATAGAAGCGTTAATGCAAAGCGCTAAAAACGCATAAGCTTGGAGATAAAAGTGGCTAAGCAGTTTGATATTGTAGTAATTGGTGGTGGTTTAGTCGGCGCAAGTTGTGCTCTAAGTATAAGTAAAAAAAATCCCAGCTTAAATATTGCTGTAATTGAAGCAAATCAAGTAACCACTGATTATCATCCAAGCTTTGATGACAGAAGTATCGCACTTGCCCAGCAGTCGGTAGAGTATTTACAAAGCCTCAATTTATTTGAAATGAACGCTCCCTATGCTGCGGCCATAAAAAAAGTGAGTGTGTCAGACAAAGGGCACTTTGGTAAAGCCCATATACAGTGTGATGAGTTTGCAAAACCCTCATTAGGTTATGTGGTAGAGGTAAACCCATTTGGCAGAGCGCTGCATCAGCGTTTAATGCAATCAAACATATCGCTTTTTTGCCCAGATAGCGTAACAGCGATAAAACAAAATGCCGATAGTAATGAACTTACACTACAAAGTGGTGAAAAACTGAGTGCTAAGCTGTTGGTGATTGCCGACGGTGCACAGTCGCCAACTCGTAATTTATTGGGGCTCGGCTTCAATACCCAGCCTTATGAACAAGGTGCGATTATTGCCAATATAGAAGTCGCTGGTGGGCACCATCATCAGGCGTTTGAGCGCTTTACCCAAAATGGCCCAATGGCTTTATTACCCATGAGTAATAACCGCTATTCGTTAGTATGGTGTATGCGCCAAGAACATATTGAGCAGTATATGTCGCTAAGTGAACCAGACTTTATAAGTGCGCTGCAAACTGCCTTTGGTTATCGTGCAGGACAGTTTATAAAAGTCGGTATGCGCGCTAGCTACCCTCTAGTTTATGGGCAAATAGAATCGTTAACGACGCACCGCACAGTGGTGATAGGCAACGCGGCACACGCAATTCATCCTATTGCAGGACAAGGCTTTAATTTAGGGCTGCGCGACGTACAAGTGCTGAGTAACTTAATGGCAAACAGTGAACATGATTTAGGTAGCTATGCTTTTACTCGTCAATATTCAATCAAGCGCAGTGATGATATAAACACCGTAATGACATTGACCGATGCTCTGGTCAGACTTTTTTCAAACTCATCACGGGGGTTAGCGCTTGGTCGAAGTATTGGGCTATTTTCAATGGATTTATTCCCTGCATTAAAAGCCCCATTAGCAAAACAATTAATGGGTCAAGTTAAACAAGGTACACGTTTATGAAACAAGTACAGGTTTGTATAGTGGGTGGTGGCTGCGTTGGGTTAACGCTGGCGCTCGGGCTTGCTAAAGCGAATATTAGCGTGGCTGTGTTAGATGCTGCGCCAACTCAAGCTCCACCGAGTGATGATTATGGCTTACGAGTTAGTGCACTAAGTATTGCCAGCCAGACCTTACTGGAGCAATTAAATGTATGGCCACACATAATAGCTGAGCGTGCTTGTGCTTATACGCACATGGATGTTCGTGATGCCGACAGCTTTGGAAAAATAGCCTTTAATAACGAGCAACTTGAGCTTGAGCATTTAGGGCACATAGTTGAAAACGATATTATTCGCTTTGCGCTAATAAAAGAGCTTGAGCAACAAAGTAATGCCACACTGATGTTTGATACCGAGTATCAGCAAATACATCAAAGTGAGTCTGATGTATTTATTAATTTAAAAACTGGCGAACCTATTATTGCTAAGTTGCTGGTGGCGGCTGATGGCGCAAATTCAGCGATTCGTAAACAGTTTAATATGGCGCTGAGCTTTAAAGATTACGATCACCATGCGTTAGTAGCGACAGTTAAAACCAAAGAGTCACATGCAAATACCGCACGCCAAGTGTTTTTACCAACCGGGCCACTAGCGTTTTTACCACTAAGCGATGAGCATACTCATTCAATTGTGTGGTCAACCAGCCCCAATCATTGCGATGAATTGTTAGCAATGGACGACACCGCCTTTAATAAAGCAGTTATGGCTGCCATAGATGGCCAATGTGGTTTATGTGAAGTGCAAAGTAAGCGCGTCGCATTCCCACTTAAAATGCGTTACGCCCAACAATGGGTTAATGGCAAGGTGGTGTTAATGGGCGATGCAGCGCATACCATTCATCCATTAGCAGGGCTCGGTATGAACCTGGGCCTAAAAGATGCCGCTTATTTAATTGAGTTATTAACAAGGGATAGCGAGGAGTTTGCAAGTACTCGGAGACTGCGTGATTACGAACGTACCCGCAAGCTCGACGCACAAAAGCACATCGCCATGATGCAAGGGCTAAAAGAGCTATTTGAAGGTGCAAACCCAGTTAAAAAGCTGATTCGTGGAGTAGGGCTTTCACTCGTTGATAACTTAGGCCCAATCAAACATCTATTCGCTAAAGAAGCGATAGGCTAGTAATAAAGACAAGCGGTCAGTTTTTAGCTATCAGCTTTAAGCCAAAGAAAAACCGATGTTTTAGTTTAAACATCGGTTTTTTTGTTTATAGGCTAATGCTATCTTTTGTGTAGGCGTACAGCTTGCTGACGCGACAAGCGAAGCTCGTAATGCTTTAAGTTAATGAGCTACAAATTTTCTTGTGCTTCATTCACCATATCTTGCAGTGCATCGATTAACAATGGGTCACGCGAGTTCTGTTTAGCAAGTTCTAGTGCTTTTGTCATGCTGGTAACGGCTTCTTTAAACTGTTTGTCAGCAGTGTAGCCTTGCGATAATCGCATGTGGGAGTAAGCTGCATTTGGGTAATCGCGAGTAAAGTGTTTAAGCGTCGTTATCGCTTTTTTAGTGTTGCCAAACTTTTGCTGGCGGTGGGCAAATTCTACGTACACATCTTGTGGAATTTTAAGCTC
This sequence comes from Pseudoalteromonas sp. APC 3224, assembly GCF_030407535.1. GTDB lineage: Bacteria > Pseudomonadota > Gammaproteobacteria > Enterobacterales > Alteromonadaceae > Pseudoalteromonas. The sequence goes on from NZ_JASDDF010000011.1 coordinate 11,183, forward strand.
AAATCCGTACTTATCACTAAGTGCTTGGTAATAACCGGTAATAAGCGATACATCCGCAAATTTTCCGTGCTCGTCAGTCACTTTAAATATTAGGTCGCTAAATAAGTGAATTAAGCTATCGCTGAGTGCTGGAAGTATGGTGCCCATATGAGTAAAAGAGGGGTAATGCTTATATTCCCATTTCAGCTGCGTGGGCATTTGTTGCTCTAAATTTACTAAAGTATTTAATGCACCTGTATAAAAGCGTGCGCCTTCGCTTGCTACACTAATAAATAACGCTTGAGCGCCTTTAGGGTTTTTAGTGTATTTAGTGATATTACTTTTTAACTCTTCATCACTCCACCAACTATTTGGGCTTATGGCTATATAGTTGTTAAATAATTCCGGCTGATTAACTAAAGTATAAAGCGCTAATGTACCAGCATTAGAATGACCAATTAAGGTGTTGTAACCATTAGTTGGGTAGTTGCTATTTATGAAGGGCATGAGTTCGTCAGACACAAACTTTAAAAAATTGTCAGTTTGCCCTGCGTCAGGCCATTTACTTTTAACAAAGGTTTGAAACTCCGTTTTAGGTTCGCCTTGTACTTTTGGTAAGTAATCACGAACACGGTTAGTTGTATCAATAGCAACAAGCATGGCATTAGGTATCTGATCGTAATCAACAAGGGATTTGATTACGCCAGACGCCGTATGAAAGTGTTCAACACCATCAAGTAAATAAATAACGTAAAGCGGCTGATCGTCTTTTACGGTTTCAGGTATGAAGATTCTGAGAGGTCTGTCTTCATTAAGTATTTTTGATTGAAGAATGACTTTTTTACCCACGGTTATGTCGGTTGTAGCGGTGTTTGCATAGCTTAAAAAAGAGGTACTAAAAGTAAGTATTAATACAAGCGATAATAAAAGCTTCATAAATATCCTTATTTAATAATGTGTTGCTTGATAATTGCACGGCTTTAGGTTTGAGTAAATGTTTATATTTTAGAAGTAAATGTAGAGCTTAAATAATTTAAAGCTATGCTTTTCAAGCTCGGCGTCTACCTCGTAAATATTAAACACTTATTTTTATTTTATTTGTTGATATAAAGGGAGCATCCAATAATGTCTTCCCGAAACCCGAAACCCGAAACCCGAAACCCGAAACCCGAAACCCGAAACCCGAAACCCGAAACCCAAAACCTTTAACACTTATCTATCAAAGCTTAAAAAACCTGCTTGCTTAATTATCCTACTAAGCGTAAAATGCGCGCTCATTTCGGCTTTTAAACTATTAATTCCTTGCCTTAAACCGACCGGCCGAAACGGTAGAAGGCTCTATTAACCGTAAGGAATATCCATGCGTCATTACGAAATCGTATTCATGGTTCACCCTGATCAGAGTGAGCAAGTATCTGGTATGATCGAACGTTATACTGGTTCTATCACTGAAGCAGGTGGTACTATCCACCGTCTTGAAGACTGGGGCCGTCGTCAACTGGCTTACCCAATCAACAAGCTTCATAAAGCTCATTATGTTCTTATGAACGTTGAAGCACCAACTGAAGTAATCAGCGAGCTAGAAACTACTTTCCGCTACAACGATGCAGTGCTTCGTAACTTAGTTATGCGTACTAAAAACGCTGTAACTGAAGCGTCTCCTCTTGTAAGAGAAGAGAAGAAAGAAGCACCAGCTGCTTAATTGTTTTGAGTCCTAGCATGGCACGTAGTCAGCAGTTACTATAATGGTTAGCCCATATACGAATCAGCTGGTTATATCGGGGGTAGTTTGTAAAACACCCAAGTTTAGCCAAAGCCCCGCGGGCATACCGCATTGTATTTTTGTTGTAGAACATAAATCAATGCAAGTTGAAGCAGATCTTAACCGTAATAGTTATGTTAGGCTTCAGGTGGTTGCCAGTGGTAAGCAAATGCAACAACAGACTCAACATTTGCACGTTGGGCAGGCATTGCAAGTGAGTGGTTTTTTAAATCGCCACGAAGGTCGTAACGGCCTTAGCCAATTGGTTTTGCATGCTCAGCATATAGAAAGAATTATTTGAGGAATTAATCTCATGGCACGTTATTTCAGACGTCGTAAGTTCTGCCGCTTTAAAGCGGAAGGCGTACAACAAATCGATTACAAAGATCTAGCTACTCTTAGAAACTATGTTACAGAAAGTGGCAAAATCGTACCTAGCCGTATCACAGGTACTAGCGCTAAATACCAGCGCCAGCTAGCAACTGCTATTAAGCGTGCTCGCTACTTAGCCCTTCTTCCATACACTGACTTACATAAGTAAGCAGCGGATTAACACGTTTTTAAAAGGTGTAGAAACATGCAAGTTATTCTACTAGATAAGATCGCTAACCTAGGTGGCCTAGGTGACCAGGTTGTAGTTAAATCTGGCTTCGCACGTAACTTCCTTTTCCCACAAGGTAAGGCAGTTCCTGCAACTAAAGCAAACATTGAAACGTTTGACGCACGTCGCGCAGAACTAGAAGCAAAAATCGCTGAACAGTTAACTGCAGCACAAGCACGCGCTGACAAACTTGAAGCATTAGCAGAAGTTACATTAGTATCTAAAGCTGGTGACGAAGGTAAATTATTCGGTTCAATCGGTACTCGTGACATCGCTGACGCTATCTCAGCTGTTGGTGTTGAAGTTGCTAAATCAGAAGTTCGTTTACCTCTAGGTACTATCCGTGAGACTGGCGAATTTGACGTTGCAATCGCAGTACACTCAGACGTAACAGCTACTATTAAAGTAATCGTTATTGCTGAAGCTTAATTTTTAGAATTAAGTTTAAAAAAAAACCGTGCTTTGCACGGTTTTTTTGTGTCTAAAATTTATAACCCAAAGCAATAAATTGTTTGTTGTGGGTAAAATCAAACACCTTTCTAAAATAAACCTTCATTTTTACAAATATTTTTTATTTCATTTAAACCTTTCTATTCTTCTGCGCGTCTTATAAGTTAAATTGCAATTACATAATTATAAACAGGAAAAGTTTGCGATGTTAATGGACGCTAATCAGCCAATAACTGATCAAGTGCAGCAAATGCTTATTGATCAAGTTAAAAACGGCGACCAGTTAGCTTATAAAGCGCTCTATGACATGCATAAAGCAAAAGTTTATGGCTTATGCCTGAGGCTTATAGCCGATGAGGAGTATGCACAAGATGCTACCCAAGAAGTGTTTGTGCAAGTATGGAACAAAATAGCGCAATTTGATGGACGTTCGCAGTTTTCCACTTGGCTTTATAGTGTCGCCAGTAATATTGCTATTAGTTATGTGCGCAGGCAAAAACATTGGCTTAATAAAGTAATTAGCTTTGAGCAAAGCGGAATGGATGAACAAGCTGCACATGACTGTAACGGATTAAATGGGCTAGATAAATTAATTGTTAGACTGCCTGAACGAGCAAGAATGGTATTTGTGCTTTATGCAGTAGAAGGTTACAGGCATGAGGAAATTGCAACCCTGTTAGGTATGGCGGTAGGATCTAGTAAAGCGCAATATCATCGTGCAAGGCAATTATTAAAGCAGTGGTATGAAAATGAATAAAACAAATTTTGACGACTACTTAAATGAGTCTTTAACCCAGTTAGATAAAAATATTCCACCAAAAAAAGAACTGTGGAATGGGATTGAGCGCGCAATAATAGCTAATAATCAGCCCACTATTAATACTAATCAATATTGGCCAAAACTCACCGCCATTGCTGCATGTTTTACCGCGGTTTTGGTCAGCACAGTATTGTTATTTAAAGTACCAGAGGCAAATACTGCAGTGGCAATGAGTGAGTTTTTTACTAAACAAAAACAAAGTTTACTAGTGCAATATCAAAGCCAAGCAGCATTGACCGACAATTGGCAAGTACAGTTACAAGAACTTGAAGATGCAGAGCAAGCAATAAAGCAAACTCTTGAAAATGAACCGAAAAACAAGGCGCTATTGTCTATGTTAGCGCAAGTTTATCAACAACAACTCGACTTAATTAACAAGGTGCATGCACCGCGTTGGCAACACATCTAGGAGAAATAAATGAAAGCAATAATATTAGGGATCGCTTTATTACCCATGGCCGTATTTGCTGGTGAAAAAATAGATCAGCAAATTGAGGTACCCAATGCTGGGGTGATCCACATTGAAAACCAGCGTGGTGATATTAAAGTGACAGGTTGGGATAAAAATCAATTTAAAGTAACCGGTGAACTTGATGATAAGGCACAAGGCTACACACTTAAAACACAGGGTAATAAAACCCAGTTTATTGTGAAAATGCCTGAACTTTCTAATTGGGATAATAACAACAATGGCTCAACGCTCACTATTTTTATGCCAAAAAGTAGTGCGCTAGAATTTGTGGGTGTTAATGCATCTATAACGGCCAAAGAGTTACAAAAAGGTACTGAAATTGATGTAGTTAATGGGGCTATTACAGTAAACGATCTTAATGGCGATATTAAGCTGACCACTGTAAATGGTGACATCAAGGCAAAAGCACTTAATGGTAAAGTTCAATTTGAAACTGTTAATGGTTCGATTGATGATCAGCAATCTAGCGGTGAAGTTCGTTTTAGTGCGGTTAATGGCGATATTACATCAAACTCGACGGCCAATGATATTCGCTTAGAAAACGTAAATGGCGATATTAACTTTAATTTAGATACAATTAAAGAGTTACAAATAAGCACCGTTAATGGCGAAGTTAAGGTACAAATTAACCGCCTTCTGAGTGATGCTGATGTGAGTTTTGAATCTGTTAGTGGTAACGCTGCGTTTTATTTCCCTGCTGATTTATCAGCACAATTTGAGGTGGAAGCACACGCTGGCGGTAAAATTGACAACCAGTTAACTAACGATCAAGTACAAAAAGCCAAATATGGCCCAGCAAGTGGAATTAAGTTTAATACTAATGGCACTGATGCTAGCGTAGAGATGAATACTATTAGCGGTGTTATCGAACTTAAACGTCAATAATTAGCTATTTTATTTTAAGTAACAAAAAGCAGGAAAAGATTTCCTGCTTTGCTATTTGCACAGCCCCGCCAAGTCGATAGAATAGAGCTATTCAATTTTAGTACTGTGAAGTTATGGCCAAACCAGATAAGCAAGTCGACACTCTTAAAGTTCCTCCCCATTCAATAGAAGCTGAACAATCTGTTTTAGGTGGTTTAATGCTTGATAACCAAGCATTTGATCGCGTAGCTGAACTTGTTGTGGCGCAGGATTTTTATACCCGTACCCATAAGCTTATTTTTGAGGCGATGACAGCTCTTGCTGAAATTGGTGATCCGATTGACTTAATCACAATTTCTGAGAGTTTAGAAAAAAATAACCAGCTGTCAGGTATTGGTGGATTTGCGTATTTAGCCGAAATAGCAAAAAACACCCCAAGTGCTGCCAATATTGACGCTTACGCAAGTATTGTTCGCGAGCGCGCCGTTGTTCGTGAAATGATTGGTGTTGCCAATGAAATAGCCGAAGCGGGCTTTAATCCTGAAGGGCGTACTAGCCACGACTTACTTGATTTTGCTGAAAGTAAAGTATTTAAAATTGCTGAGCAGCGTACAAAAAGTAGTGAAGGCCCACAAAGCATTCACAACATACTTGAAAAAACCGTTGATAAAATAGAAGAGCTTTATCAATCACCACAAGATGGTGTGACCGGTGTGAGCACGGGTTATGCTGATCTTGATAAAATGACTACAGGCTTGCAGCCATCTGATTTAATTATTGTGGCAGCGCGTCCATCAATGGGTAAAACCACTTTTGCGATGAACCTTGCTGAACATGCCGCAATGACTCAAGACAAGCCAGTGCTTATTTACTCACTAGAGATGCCCTCTGAACAAATTATGATGAGGATGCTGGCGTCCCTTGGCCGAATTAACCAAACTAAAGTACGTACTGGTCAGCTAGATGACGATGACTGGGCGCGCCTTTCATCAACCATGGGATTACTCATGGAAAAAGGCAAAATGTACGTTGATGATGCCTCAGGCTTAACACCTACCGATGTTCGCTCACGTGCACGTCGTATAGCACGTGATCATGGCGGTATTAGTATGATCATGGTCGATTACCTGCAATTAATGCGTGTACCTAGCTTGTCAGATAACCGTACCTTAGAAATTGCCGAAATTTCACGCTCACTCAAAGCATTAGCAAAAGAGTTGCAGTGTCCGGTTGTTGCTCTATCGCAGCTTAACCGTACTCTAGAGCAACGTGCTGATAAACGTCCAATTAACTCAGATTTACGTGAGTCGGGCTCTATTGAGCAAGATGCCGATTTGATCATGTTTATTTATCGTGATGAAGTATACAACGAAGACAGTACTGAAAAAGGCATTGCCGAAATTATTATCGGTAAACAGCGTAACGGTCCGATTGGTAAAGTGCGCCTAACCTTCCAAGGTCAATTCTCTCGCTTTGATAATTACGCGGGGCCTGCTGTAGATGATGATTACTAATGCGCTTAGCCACTGCTGAAATTAATTTAACCGCGCTTGAACACAACCTAGCACAGGTAAAACGCTTTGCGCCCAATAGTAAAGTAATGGCGGTATTAAAAGCTAATGCTTATGGGCATGGTTTAGTCACTATTGCGCAACACTTAAATGAAGCGGATGCATTTGCGGTTGCGCGTATAGATGAAGCGTTAGCGCTGCGAGCAGGTGGCCTTACAAAACCAATTGTGTTGCTAGAAGGCTTTTTTCATCAAGAAGACTTACCTATTTTACTGGCGAATAATTTTCAAACTATTATTCATGACGAGATACAGCTAGAAATGCTGGAGAATGTGCAGCTAGATGCGCCTTTAAATTGCTGGTTAAAAATAAATACCGGGATGCATCGCTTAGGTATTGCGCCTGAGCAGTTTGATATGTTTTATCAGCGACTACAGGCCAGCCCAAATGCACAGAACAAAATAAATTTAATGACTCACTTTGCCTGTGCCGATGATGTAAAAAATACTAAAACAGTGCAGCAAATAAGTTTGTTCGATAATTTAACCCAAGAGGTTGATCAAGCCCATTGTTTATCAAACTCTGCGGGAATTATAGCGTGGCCAAGTGGTCATGGTGATTGGGTTAGACCTGGATTAATGCTTTACGGTGTATCGCCTATGGCTAATCACACAGGTAAAGATCATCAATTAAAGCCTGTAATGCGCTTAACCACTAAGGTAATAGCAGTGCGCAATGTAGGGGCACATGAACAAGTAGGTTATGGCGGCCGCTGGCATAGTGATAAGCCTACGATGTTGGCTGTGGTTGCACTGGGCTATGGTGATGGTTATCCGCGTCATGCGAAAGAAGGCACACCTGTGATTATAAATGGTCATCGTTACGGTATTGTGGGTAGTGTAGCCATGGACATGATCACCCTAGATATAGGTAATAATGAGCACAACGTCGAAGTGGGTGATGAGGTGATTATGTGGGGACCGGAGTTACCAGTAGAAGAGATTGCACAATGTGCTGATACTATATCTTACGAGTTATTGTGTAATATTACACCACGCGTAAGTTATGAGTACCAGCGCTAATATTTACTTTAAAAATACCCAGTAAGTTTACATTACTAGAATGATCGTGATGCTCACTTAATCGGTATCGTTACTCTTTTATAAAGTAAATATCGCTAAAGCCCATACGTGCAAACTCTTGGTCGCGAAAATTGCGTACCGCCGATGAACCTTTAGAGGTCATTTCAATTTGGCGTACCATGTTTAAGTAATTAGTTAAATCGATACCCTCAGCAGCCGCAATAGCCTGATACATATCGTGGTATTTATCTTTTGCGAAGTTAATTTCGCGCGGTTGATTTTTAAAAGTATAGGTAATTCTGCGTGCCATAATAAGCTCAGTTATATTGAGTGTTAGTGTAATTTTACACTGTATTTAAGTTGCGTTGAATGATTAGTTGAAATCAAATAATTAAAAAGTTGAGTTTGAAATGAAATTATCAGTAGAGATCAGTAAATACCCGCTTCATCAAGATTATATTCCTTTTATTAAAGGCTTTATCGACAGAGTAAATGCCTATGAAGAGCTCAAAGTGATCACGAATACCATGTCGACTCAAATATTTGGTGATTATGACTTAGTAATGCAAGTGATCAGTACAGAGATTAAACATTCATACGAGCAATATGGTAAAGCTATCTTTGTGTGTAAATTTATCTCGGGCGATTTATCTCCCGAATAACCTCCTAACAAATACGGTCGTTTTATAATGATGGATTTTATAACGCAAATACTGAGTGGTTTCACTGCCATGTCGCATTGGGAGTATATTGCGGTGGCTTTATCAATGGCGTATTTATTATTAGCCATAAAAGAGAATTTATGGTGCTGGCCTGCGGCTTTTTTTAGTACGCTTATTTATACCATAATGTATTGGAATGGCGCGTTGCTAATGGAGTCATTACTGAACTTTTATTACATGTACATGGCTGTGTTTGGGTGGGTTGTGTGGCGAAAAGGTAAAGCTAATCAAGCGCAACGTTTGATTACATCGTGGCCTGTGAACCGACATATCATTTTAATAGTATTAACCACGCTAGCGTCATTAGCGATTGGTTACGTGATGCAAAATTACACTCATGCAGACTTTGCTTATCTGGATAGTTTTACTACCTGCTTTGCAGTAGTCACCACTTACCTAGTAGCTAAAAAAGTACTCGAAAATTGGTTATATTGGATAGTGATTGATGCTGCATCAATGTATTTGTATTATGAAAAAGGTTATTACCCAACACTCGTGCTTTTTATATTTTATACCGTTATGGCAGCGTGGGGGTTTAAAACGTGGTACGAAGAGTATGAGCAAAGCCAAGCAAAACCAATGGCGCAACTATAATTCATGAACCAGCATTCTCAGTTAGTTAATATTTGTAGTGCGTTTTTAGCACCTAGCAAAATAACCTCAACAGAGTATTTGGTTAATGGTTTAAGTAACGATAACTTTTTAATACGTACTGACTCCCAATCTTACTTATTAAAATGTTATCAATCATGTTGGCCAGAAGTCGCGCTAAATGCACAATATGAGCTTAGTAAGCAGCAAGTTTGCCCTGCACCTATTTGGCTCGATAAACAAAATAAGCGAGCGGCTTTTACTTATGTAGAGGGAGAGGTTGCAGAGTCTTACTTAGCTATGCCGCTATTAGCTAAGCTGGCTAAAGTACACGCTTATACAACTGATGCTCAAACGATGGATATTGCATCACAATTGCAAGCCTATCGGCATTTATTGGTGTTTAAACAGTTTGATAAGTACTTAAATAAAGTACTGGAAAGCATTGCGAATATGCCCATAGAACACGGCTTTTGCCATAATGATTTAGTAAAAGAAAATATAATCGTTAACCCAAAAGGCGTCTATTTAATTGACTTTGAATACGCTCAAACTAACGATGTTTATTTTGATCTTGCTGCGCTAGCCGTTAGTTTTAACTTAGATAGTTCAGCTAAACAGGCTTTGCTTAAAAGTTATCAAGTATATACGGCGTCAGAGCTATTTTACCTATCTATGCACAAGCTTGAGTGTTACCAAGTAGTTTATTTGCTGTTATGTATAGGCTGGTATGAGCAACGCGCTATCAACAACAAAGTTGTTGAACTGCGCGCGCAATTGGATGAGCTTTTAGCATCAATGGGGAATTAAAGCCCACCAAATCGAGCTGCTAGCTCTTTATATTTAGCTACTTCATCGGAGTCATATTGTGGTTCGCCATTAGCATCTTCACTTTTGGCAATAAGTAAGCTTTCGCGTGTTAAACGTTTAACTCGCTCGACTTTAACTCCTAAAAACTCAGCAACTTGTTCTGTTGACATTAACTTCATAATTACTTCCTCATGTTTAAATCTATCCGTTCAGTGACAATAATAGATAATATGTGTCTAAAGCGTTACTGTTTTTTTATAGAATATAAATAAATAGCGCTTTTTTCGCCTTTTGTTAAGTGATTAGTTTAAATTATAGACATGTAAACGCAACATGCTGGTATTTATACCAAGATGCCTTTATCATTGCGCATGCTAAAGCATTGATATCGCGAGTTGATGTGGCGGCAACAAATGTGCTCTCGTGGTGAAATGGATATCACGTGGCCCTCCGGAGGCTGAGTTGTAGGTTCGATCCCTACCGAGAGCGCCATTTGCGTTTACTTTTTACTCCCCTTAAAAACCATTAAAGCTATTTAAACTAGCTTGCTATTTTTATTCTTCGTTAAATAATAATGCTTGTAGCAATCTAATTTACACCGTTAGGCGTATATTCAGTGCTGTGTTTTTAGTTTAGTATTAACAGTCGCAAGATTGTTAGTATTAATGATTTATTATTACCCTAAAATCAAAAGCTAGACTTTTATAGCCAAATAATGCTATTAAAGTAAATATCCCTTAATTATAGAACCCCTCACATTTATGTTAGTTACCTTACCTATATCAGAGCTCATTCCCGGCATGTACGTAAATAGCGTGACGAAGCAGCAGGAGAGTGTGGATGGTATAAAAATTAAAACCAGCGGTTTGGTACGTGATAAATCTATAATTCAGCGTTTAATCACTGAAGGAGTGCTAGAGCTTCTTATTGATTTTACGAAAAGTGATGTGGCTGTACCGGCTAAATATAAAGAAAAAGAAAAACCACAAGCCGCTGCTACAAATCAAGACAAGCCCGCCAGTAAAAAGCGAGTTGTCAGCTTGCAACAAGAGTTTGCCAAAGCCAGCGTTAGTTATGATGCCCACAACAGAAAACTACAAAGTATTTTTGGTGATTTAACCTCAGGTTTGTCTCTGAATACTGATGCGCTTAATGAGATAAGTAATGAAATAGTTAGCTCTGTATTTCGCAATGAACATGCTATGACTATTTTAACTCGCATAAAAGATAAACATAGCTATAACTGGCGTCATATGATCAATTGCACCATATTTACAGCGGTATTCGCTAAGTATTTAGGGTATAAACGCGAAGTGGTTCAGGAGCTTGCTATGGGGGCACTGATGCATGACTTAGGGCAGGCTAAATTACCTCTAGGAATATTCTCAAAGCCTGGCAAAGTTACGGGTAATGAGATGACGGCAATAAAAAAGCATGTTGCACAATGCTTAGGGTTATTAAAAGGTGAGAAAGGTATCACCACTTTAATGCTGGATATGATTGTAAATCATCATGAGCGCCTTGATGGTTCTGGTTATCCTCGAGGAGTCGATGACAGCAAAATAAGTCGTCCTGCTCGGATTTTAGCGATTGTTGACGTATACGATGCACTCACAGCAGACAGGCCGCATCAAGAAGGGGACGAGCCTATAAATGCACTGCGTTATTTGTTGGCAAACAAACAGCTATTTGATGCAGAGTTAGTACAGCTATTTATAAAGTGCTTAGGTGTTCACCCTGTGGGTACTATTGTTAAGTTAACCAATGAGCGTTTGGCCTTGGTCCTAGAGGGCAATCATTCAAACCCAATTAAACCTAAAGTTAAGCTTTTTTATAACGCAAAACATAACCATCATGTTACCGCAAAAGATATTGATTTGAGCTTAAATAATGATGAAGTAAAAATACAAGCAAGTGTAAAACCTGCTGATTATAAAATTAACTTGCCTCGACTTTTAAAAGAGCATCTACTGCTTTAGTCTTTTGGCATCGTCTTTTTCTGTTTGTTTTAGCAGAAATATACCCACCTAAAAAGCAATTACCCATTAACGTTATCCACAATAACGTACCTAATTCTACATGCAGTGCTAAGCAGCAAAAAACCAAAGAAATAATCGCCATACTAATGGCTGCTAACCAATAGTGATTGACTGGGTTGTCACATTTACCTGCCTGCGTACACGCGCAATAATTTGCTTTATAAAAAAAATAAACACTTATACCGCAAAAAATAAGCGCTGTAACAATAAGTAAAATGATCACTGTCTTCTCCCTTGGTGACTTTATTGGCAGTGTAAATTGCAACGCAAGTTAAGTCAATGCAAATGAGAATTAATAGCATTAGAGTATATACTCTAATACCATACTTCTGCTCCGATGAGTTTTAAATAGTTGTTAAAATGTAGTTAAAAAACGTGTTTTTTGATGTTTTTTAACGTTTTATTAGAGTTTTTTATAAAAAATTAAGGTAGTGTACGCGGGTTTGAAATCCTAATAACAACACACATAGCTATCCAAACAGTGAGTTTGGCTAAGGACACAACAATGAAATTTACTAAAACTCTTATTGCGGCATCGCTGGCATTTGTTTCAGCTGATACCTTTGCAGCGGCTTTTCAGCTTGCTGAACAAAACGTATCTGGTTTAGGCCGCGCATACGCAGGTGAAGCGTCTGTAGCAGACGATGCGTCTGTGGTTGCACGTAACCCAGCATTAATGACGTTGTTTAAAGAGAAGCAACTTAGTGTTGCAGCTATGGCTGTAATTCCTGACGTGAGCCTTGAAGGTACAGGTAATGTCTACGGTTTAGATAACAGCGTACTAGATGATGACAGCATCGCACCGAGCGCGATTATTCCTGCTGGTTATTTCACTATGCCAGTAAATGATAAAGTATCAGTTGGTTTTGGTGCATTTTCTAACTTTGGCTTAGCAACTGAGTTTAACGATGATTACGCAGCTGGCCAAATTGCCGGTGAAACTGAAATTGTTACGGTAAACATGAACGCAAGCGTTGCTTATAAAGTTTCAGAGCAGTTTAGCTTTGGTATTGGTTTAAATGCAATTTATGCAGAAGCGAAGATTATTCGTAAGTTTGGTGTTGTACCTCCAGTAAACCCTGCTATTGCATCTATTCCTGCAAGTGCTGATGCTGTTCACCTTGAAGGTGATGACATGGGTTACGGCTTAAACGTTGGTTTAATGTACCAATTAGATGAAAATAGCCGCTTTGGTTTTAATTACCGTACAGAAACAGATATTACTTTTGAAGGTGAGTACTCGAATGAACTACCTTCATTTATTCCAGGTGGGTTAAACGGTCAAGTTGAATTACCTGGCTCAGTTGAAATTACATTACCAGCAATTGCTGAGTTCTCTGGTTCTCACCAATTAGATAAAAAACTAGGCGTTCACTACAGCGTATTGTGGACAGGTTGGAGCAGCTTTGATTCATTAGAAGCACAAGTTACTGCACCTACAGGTGGTAAGTTCAGCGCGTTTGAAAAAACAGAAGATTTCTCTGATGCACTGCGCTACTCAATCGGTACTGATTACCAGTACAGTGAAAACTTAATGCTTCGTGCTGGTTTTGCGTTTGATGAATCACCAGTATCACAACAGCATTTATCAATTTCTATCCCTGATACAGACCGTTTTTGGTTCTCGTTTGGTGGTAACTATGCGATCGATGAAAACTCAAATGTTGATTTAGGTGTGAGCGTATTACGTGGTAAAACACAAAACTTTACTGAAAAAGTAGAAAGCGAAACATTACCACAGCAATGGTCTTTTGAATCAAAAGGTCATGCAGTATTGTTAGGCGCACAGTACAACTACACATTCTAATTCTGCCTAGAGCCTAGAGCCTAGAGCCTAGAGCCTAGAGCCTAGAGCCTAGACACAAAAAAGCCGCTTACTTCATATGAAGTAAGCGGCTTTTTTATACTTATAAATTAACTGTTTACGAATGGCATAAGCCATTCGTACTGGTTTAATTATAAGCTTTCTATTTTAACTTTTTGCTCTAGTAGCTTTGTTTTAGCATCGGTAAATTCAGCTAGCTTAGCATTTTCTTTAGCGAGTACCGCTTCAGGTGCATTGTTAACAAACTTTTCGTTAGCCAGTTTGTTTTGCACTTGCGCTAGGCCTTTCTCAGCTTTTTCAAGTTGCTTGTTTATACGTGCAAGCTCAGCTTCGACATCAATTAACCCCGCCATTGGGATCATAATCTCAAGGTTGCCAACATAAGAGGTTGCACACGCTGGGGCATCGTCTTTGTTTTCAAGCAGAGTAAATGCTTCAAGCTTAGCGAGTGACGCTAAAAACGATTCATTTTCGTTAATACGGCGTACATCGTCGCTCGATGCATTGGCTAATAATACTGATAGCGGCTTGCTTGGGCTAATATCCATTTCACCACGAATATTACGAATCGCTAAAATGAATTGTTTAACCCATTCTAAGTCATCCATCGCTTTAGCATCAACACTTGCTGCGTTATAAACAGGGAAGCCTTGAACCATAATGCTAGTGCCTGTTGTTTCAAGCCCTGCAAGTGGTGCTACACGTTGCCAAATCGTTTCTGTGATATAAGGCATCATTGGGTGCATTAAACGCAGTAAGCTTTCAAGTACAGTAATAAGTGTATGACGTGTACCACGTTGCTGAGCTTCATTGCCTTTAAATAGTACCGGCTTAGTAAGCTCTAGGTACCAATCACAAAACTGGTTCCAGGTGAATTCATACAGCGTGTTCGCCGCTAAATCAAAACGGTAGTTATCAAGGTGCTCAGTGTAGGTTTTAACCGTGGCTTCATATTGACCTAGAATCCAACGATCAGCTAACGAGTACTGCTTTTCGCTCTCGTTAAAACCACAATCTTGCTCTTCTGTGTTCATTAATACGTAACGGCTCGCGTTCCATAACTTGTTACAGAAGTTACGATAGCCTTCAAGGCGGTTCATATCCCAGTTTATATCACGACCAGTTGAAGCCATGGCTGCTAGGGTAAAGCGCAGTGCGTCGGTACCGTGTGCTTCAATACCGTTTGCAAATACTTTGCGGGTATCTTTTTCAATTTTAGCGGCAAGTTTAGGCTGCATCATGTTACCAGTACGCTTTTGTACTAAGTCTTCAAGGCCAATGCCGTCAATCATGTCTAGTGGGTCAAGTACGTTACCTTTTGACTTAGACATTTTATCGCCGTTATCGTCACGTATTAAGCCAGTTACATACACGGTTTTAAAAGGAACTTGTGGTTTGCCGTTTTCATCTTTTATAAAGTGCAGCGTCATCATGATCATACGTGCAACCCAGAAGAAAATGATATCAAAACCGGTTACCAACACGTCAGATGGGTGGAAAGTTTTTAAGTCATCAGTATTTTCAGGCCAACCTTGGGTTGAGAACGTCCACAGTGCTGATGAGAACCAGGTATCAAGAACGTCTTCGTCTTGGCTTAGTGCTACGCTATCTGCAATATTGTTATCGCGGCGTACTTCAGCTTCATCACGACCAACGTATACGTTGCCTTCGCTGTCGTACCAAGCTGGAATACGATGACCCCACCAAAGCTGACGTGAAATACACCAATCTTGTACGTCGTTCATCCACGAAAAGTACATGTTTTCGTATTGCTTAGGTACAAATTGGATGTCGCCGTTTTTAACTGCGTCTTTTGCAGGTTCAGCAAGTGGTGCAACACGTACATACCATTGGTCAGTAAGTAGTGGTTCAATTACCACACCAGAGCGATCTCCGTAAGGAACAGTTAGGCCATGGTCTTCAATTTTTTCAAGTAGGCCTAGCTCTTCAAATTCAGCAACAATCGCTTTACGTGCGTCAAAACGGTCAAGGCCATGTAAGCGCTCAGGAATTGGCGCATCAAATTCAAGTTCTTTACCATCAAAGGTGTATGTTTCACCTTGGGTTAAAATAGCCGCGTCTTTGTCGAAGATGTTAATCATCGGCATCTTGTGGCGCTTACCAACTTCGTTATCGTTAAAGTCGTGCGCAGGGGTTATTTTTACACAGCCCGTACCTTTGTCTTTATCGGCATGTTCATCGGCAACAATTTTAATACGACGATTAACGATTGGTAGTAAAACCTCTTTACCGATTAGGTCTTGGTAGCGCTCGTCATCTGGGTTTACTGCCACACCTGAGTCACCCAGCATAGTTTCTGGGCGCGTAGTGGCTACAACAATGTAGTCTTTACCGTCTTGCGTTTTTACGCCATCAGCTAGTGGGTAACGTAAGTTCCACATATGGCCTTGTTTGTCTTTGTTTTCTACTTCAAGATCAGAAATCGCAGTGTGTAATTTTGGATCCCAGTTTACTAGGCGTTTACCACGGTAAATTAGGTTTTCTTTATGAAGGCGTACAAATACTTCTTTAACAGCTTCTGATAGGCCATCGTCCATAGTAAAACGTTCACGGTCCCAATCAACAGAAGCACCTAGGCGGCGAAGTTGTTTAGTGATTGTGCCACCAGACTCGTTTTTCCATTCCCAAATTTTATCGATAAATGTATCACGGCCTAAATCATGGCGTGTTTTACCCTCTTCTGCCGCAAGCTTTCGCTCTACTAGCATTTGCGTGGCAATACCTGCGTGGTCAGTACCTACTTGCCATAATGTATTGTTACCTTGCATACGTTTAAAGCGCGTTAAGGTATCCATGATGGTATCTTGGAAAGCGTGGCCCATGTGTAAGCTACCCGTGACATTTGGCGGCGGGATCATAATTGAATATGGGGTGCCTTGGCCAGATGGCTTAAAGTAGCCTTTTTGTTCCCAGTCTTGATATAGAGACTGTTCAATATCTTGCGGATTGTAGGTTTTATCCATTACACAGAACCTTAAATAAGTACTTAAATGAGTTAGTTAGCTTTGTACGCAGTGAGCGTTAGCGATTAATATCTTGCGTGGTGATATTGGCACCGAGTTGGCGTAGTTTTTTAAAGCGCTCACGAGCGGCTTGTTTGGCTACGGGCTCTACGGGTACAAAATCAAAAACTTGGTTAAACCGACGAATAAAATCCGGTAAGTGATTGGCCAAGTTAATTAATACTTTACGATTACCAACAGGTGGTGTTGTGCCAATTTCTACAGGTGCGCCGCCTTTTGGGCCTTCACCTTGTAAATTGTGGGGCACAAAACTGTCGGCATCAAATGTCCAAATAGTTTCGTCAATGCTGTTGGCGGTTGCTTCGCTGTCTACAAAAATAAATACGCGTTGACCAAGCCGATACTGTTGCCCAGCTATTTGAGCTGCTAAAGCAAAGTGATCATCGGCTTTAGCTAATGACTCATCTTGTTGCTTTAAAATGAAAAACTGGGCATTCATGTTCATTGTATCGGGATTTCCCATGACATTGATTGTGCTGTTATTAAATACACACAAATTAAGAAGGGGATTTTGCCATATAACGGGGTTTGCTTCAATTAATACCCAATAAATAAGGCGCTTTAAAAGCGCCTTATTTTATACTCTATATAGGGCTGTGAAGCCTTTTACAGGTTTGTTAGTCTTGGGTTGCTTCGCTAATGCCTGCTCGGTTTAATAAATACTGAGTTAGCATAGGTACAGGGCGACCCGTTGCGCCTTTTTTAGCGCCGCTGCGCCATGCCGTACCGGCAATATCTAAATGTGCCCAGTTATACTTTTTAGTAAATTTAGATAAGAAACAGGCCGCAGTAATAGTACCTGCAGCTCGGCCACCTAAGTTAGTAAAGTCGGCAAATGGGCTTTCTAGTTGATCTTGATAATCATCCCATAATGGCAGTTGCCATGCACGATCGCCACTTTGCTCAGACGCTTTTAATAAATCATGCGCCAGTGGATTATGGTTTGCTAATAAACCCGTAGCATGGGCACCTAAAGCAACAATACATGCACCGGTTAATGTTGCCACATCAATCACGGTTTCTGGTTCAAAACGCTCAACATAGGTTAGCGCGTCACATAACACTAAACGGCCTTCGGCATCAGTATTAAGTACTTCAACCGTTTGCCCAGACATAGTGGTTAAAATATCACCTGGGCGATAGGCGTTTGAGCTTGGCATGTTTTCACAACCGGCTAAAACGCCAATTACATTTATAGGTAGCTGCATTTGTGCAAGCGAGCGCATGGCACCAATAACACCAGCAGCACCGCCCATGTCGTATTTCATTTCATCCATGCCTTCGCCTGGTTTTAATGAAATACCGCCTGAGTCAAAGGTTAAGCCTTTACCAACTAATACGATAGGCGCTTGGTCATCGCCTGCGCCTTTGTAGTTAATTACCGACATAACCGATTCGTTATCACTGCCACGACCAACTGCTAGGTATGAGTTCATACCTAGTTCTGCCATTTTATCTTCGCCAATCAGCTCAACAGTGATGTTGTCAAAATTAGTCTCAAGTTCTTTGGCTTGCTCGCCAAGATACGCTGGATTACAAATATTAGGCGGCATATTGGCAACGTCTTTGCACAATTTGCTACCAGCAGCAATCGCTAGGCCATGCTCAATGGCACTTTCACCTATAGTCAGTTCGCGGCGCGTAGGAACGTTAAATACCATTTTACGCAGTGGACGACGTGGGTCTACTTTCTTACTTTTTAGCTGATTGAAGGTGTATAAACAGTCTTGGGTTGTTTCTACCGCTTGACGCACTTTCCAATAGGTATCACGGCCTTTAACGTGTTGCTCAGTTAAAAAGCACACTGCTTCCATCGAGCCTGTTTCATTTAAGGTGTTGATAGTTTTTGAAATAATTTGTTTATATTGTTTATCGTCTAGTTCGCGTTCTTTACCGCAGCCAACGAGTAGAATACGTTCGCTTAAAATATTAGGTACATGGTGTAATAGTAGTACTTGCCCAGGCTTACCTTCTAAGTCGCCACGACGTAATAAATTTGAGATATAACCATCGCTGATTTTATCAAGTTGTTCACCAATGGGGGATAACCTGCGTGGTTCGTATACGCCAACAACAATACATGCACTGCGTTGTTTTTCTGGGCTACCACTTTTTACGTTGAATTCCATTGTCACTCCTGATTTTGAGTCATCTATAGAAGCTAAGTTGGGACTAAAAATGTGTTTTCTAGTCTTTTTACCTAAATTTTTAGGTCTAGCGCTAATATTAGTAGATTTTACTCGACTCTTACTGTGTATTTGAACTTTATATGCTTAAGGGTTACTAATGCAACATTATATCGTGATGTTAGGTAGGATAATTAATATTGATGGCTTATAATATGTGCTTAATACTCATTTAAAATGAGTGAATTAACTAGTTCACTCATTGTTTTTTATTACTAAATTGAAATTCCATGTTTAACAGGGGCGAATGTTGCTAATTTTCCGTTATTTGACCACTGAGGTTTTAAAATCGCAGGTCGCCGTATTTTTAACTTTAATGACCATATTTTTGTCGCAAAAGTTTGTTGTCATTCTTGGTGATGCCTCAGAAGGTAGTATCCCAGCAAAGCTTGTGTTTGCCATGATTGCGCTTAAATTGCCGCAGTTGGCATCGTTAATTTTGCCTCTGAGCTTATTTTTAGGAATTATTTTAGCTTACAGCCGGATTTACGCCGACAGTGAAATGACAGTACTTAAAGCCTGTGGCGTGAGTGAGTGGTATGTAGTGCGTATTACGCTAATTTCAAGTGTCATTTTAGCGTTGTTGGCCGCGGTACTTACTTTGTATATTGCACCGTGGGCAAGCGAACAAGAATACCAACTTAAAGAGCAAGCCAAAGCTGATGCTGGTTTATCTGCACTTCGAGCTGGACGTTTTCAACAAACCGGTAACGAAAAAGCCGTGGTGTTTATTCATAATATTGAAAATGGCGGCAAAGAGCTCAACAAAGTTTTTGTGGCACAACTACCCGATAGTGAAAAAAGTGACCTAGCGCGTTTAGTTTATGCAGAGCAGGGCGTTGTTATTGAAGCGCAAAATGGTGAGCAGCAGTTAGTGCTCACTGATGGTAAGCGCTATGAAACTGACGGCGAAGCGCCTTCACTTAACTTAACTGAGTTTGATGGTTACAGCGTACAAATTCGCGAGCAAGAAATAGAACATCAACGTCGTAAGTTAGAAGCCGTGCCAACTCGTGAGTTAATGTCTATTAACACTCCAGAAGCAATTGCACAGTGGCAATGGCGTTTAGCTATTCCGTTATCTATTCCATTATTAACTTTACTAGCAGTACCCCTGAGCGTTGTTAATCCACGCCAAGGTAAATTTGCTAAATTAGTGCCTGCTTTGAGCTTATATTTAGGGTATTTCATTTTACTCAACGCGGCTAAGTTTGCGGTAGAAGATGGGAAAATTCCGCCCTCTATTGGCCTATGGTGGATTCACCTAAGTGCATTATTTATAGGTAGTTTATTAATTATTAAAGGCCGCCCATTAGGTGTTTGGCTGAAGGCTGTCGTGACTAAACGGGAGCAACACATATGATGAAAACGCTTGATTGGTATTTAGGCCGTAGCATTATGCAAACGACTGGATTTGCACTAATGGTGTTGGTGGGGATCAGTACTTTAATAAAATTTATAGAGCAGCTTAAATCGGTTGGCCGTGGTAGTTACGATATTATGACCGCCTTGCTATATACCATTTATAGTATGCCCGGCGATTTAGTGGTGTTTTTCCCAATGGCAGCACTTATTGGTGGCTTAACTGGGCTAGGCGCTTTAGCTTCTAATAGTGAGTTGGTAGTAATGCAAGCCGCGGGTATGTCGCGTTTACAAATCATTGGCTCGGTAATGAAAACAGCAATTTTTATGGCGCTGTGCGTAATGGCGCTAGGTGAGTGGGGGGCGCCCGCTGCTCAGCTGCACGCCAAAGAAATGCGTAACCAAGCTATTCATGGCGGGGATGTATTTAATGCACAAAAAGGCGTGTGGGCTAAAGATGGCAGTAACTTTATTAATATTGAAGATGTTGACCAAAATGGCATGCTCCGCGGCGTAAATATGTACCACTTTGATAAGTCGTTGCAACTTACACAAATTACTAAAGCAAAAGAAGCAGTAGGGCGTGATAATGGCTGGCTACTGCGCGATGTGAACAAAGTATTGATCAATGAAGAGCTTATTACCACGGAGCAAGTTACTGAAGAGTTTTACCCATCTCAGCTTACCGGTGAAAAACTTGGCGTGGTTTCAGTAAAACCAGAGTCATTGTCGTTTTCAGGATTGTGGTCATATTTAGCTTATTTGCAGCAAAATGAGCAAGACACCAGTACCTATGATTTAGCGTTATGGCGTAAATTAATGCAGCCAGTGTCTATTGCTGTGATGTTGTTGGTTGCCTTATCGTTTATATTTGGTCCGCTGCGAACCGTAACTATGGGGGCACGAATTATCATGGGAGTGGTAACGGGGATAGTGTTTCACTTAACTAATGAGATATTTGGCCCAGTGGTAATGGTATATCAAATCCCAGCCATTGTAGGTGCCGTTCTGCCGAGCATTTTATTTACTGGGTTTGCAGCTTATTTAATGAATAAGCGGATGTAGCTAGACTTAAAGCTTAAATAAAAACGCGGCCTTTTTTAAAAGTGCCGCGTTTTTTATGCTTTAGCTTGAGGTTATACAAATTCACTAGATTAAGTATTAATCTAGTTCGCGATAAACGCGTTTATTTTCTTCTTTGGTGAGCGTAACTACTTCGGTTTTTGAAAAGTAATCTTGCAGTGCTTTTTTATTTTTAAAGTCGACTAATACCACTAAATTCCCTAAACCAAGTAATGCGCTGATACTGCGGATAATAGCTTGTGGCCAGCTAATTAAACTTCCTTGGTTGGTTTGTACTTTTAAGCGCCATGCGCGCATACCAATTGTTTGCCCACTCTTAGTCCAAAAATAACCAAAAAATATCAAGCCAACAAGCACCAGCAGCGAGCTGCGAATACCAGAAAGTAATAGTGAATCCTGAATACGTGCAGATACATCTTCAGCGCCATTAAGGGCAATAACATCAAGGGAAATAAGCCCTTGAATAGCAAATAAATACAATACCACCGTTAGCATCGCAAAAGCGATAATAGCTAATGTGTCGTACACCAATGACGCAAAACGACGCCAAAACCCTGCTCGTGGAAACTCAGCCGACATAAATATACTCTCACTGTTAATGTGCGCGATAGTTTAGCAAATAAGCCGTTAAATACTACCTATTACGCTACGTGCTTAACTCGGTATTGGCTCAAATGTTAATGGTTGCCTAAATGTTAAGCGGTCGATCACGCTTAATACATAAAACGCTTGCCGCTTTGCTCATTGTTTGTATAATGCTAAGCAATGAGATGGGAGAGGGTACATAATCTTTCACTCTTAAGTGGTTTTTCTTTATCTTCTCGTGTTAGAAGGTTAAAGAAAAATGATGCCAGCGTGATGAAATTGGTATACATGGGGGATTCAAAATCCCCTGCCGAAAGGCGTGCCGGTTCAAGTCCGGCCGCTGGTACCACTTTTTATAGCCCCGACCAAATTGGTTGGGGTTTTTTTATGCCTAAGATTTGAGTGGCCGGATTCTAATTACAAAAAATGTGTCCAACATTGCTACTTTTATAAGCAGTAGGTTTTGATCTAAACTTGGCCTGTAAACGTTTTGGTTTACCTAACCTTAAGCTCTGCTTGAGATAGGTTTCTTATCCAGAACTAAGGTTAGATAGTAAACACAGGCCTGACTTTAATCGTATTTTTCATTGATATGAGTTAGCTAAGTTGTGCAATGTGTTTTGACTCGGGTATTATATACCTTAACCTCTTGTTGCGAATAAAACATCATGACTCAATTAACCGCAAAACAGAATATTCAAGCCATTGTAAAAGCGATTAAGGCTGAAGAAGCATTGCTGCGTAAAAAACACCCGCTATTAATGCATCAAAATACCTTAGGAATGGCTATTTTACTACTCTCATTAAGTGCGTTAATAGGAATTGGTACGCTGTATTATTTTGCTATTATACCCGCGTGGTTATGTGTCATTTTAGCGGCGATTGCTACCTCAATTTCCCATGAACTTGAGCACGACTTAATTCATAAGCAGTATTTTAGCAACCAACCATTTTTGCATAATTTTATGATGTTAACCGTGTGGCTGATGCGACCTAATACCATAAGCCCATGGTACCGTCGCAAGATGCATTTACATCATCATAAAACGTCGGGTACTGAGCAAGATTTAGAAGAACGTTTGGTAGGTAATGGTATTAAAAATCCGTTTTTACGTGCCTTAGTAATTATTGATGGATTACTCGGCTTATTAATTAATGCAAAACGTTTTAGTAGAGAAATTAAAGGGTTTAGTTTTTTTAAAGTGTTTAATGCTGGTTTTCCAATTACCACTGCTTATTTTGCTATTTTATACAGTGTGATAGCGTTTCATTTAATCAATTTATTTACCCCAATTGCGGCTAACTCACCGGTATTTCTACTTGATGTAATGAATGTGTTCGAATTTCTAATGGTGGTGCTGATTGTGCCTAACATTGTGCGTTCGAGCTCACTTAATTTTGTTACTTCAAGTATGCATTATTACGGCGGTGTGAATAATATGCTTGAACAAACTCATGTTATTACTAGCCGTTTATTTATACCATTTAATTTATTTTGCTTTAACTTTGGGCATACTCATACTATTCATCATTTTGTGCCGAATCAGCCGTTTTATTTACGACAAATGATCAGTAAAAAAATCCTTGAAGTGATGCGCCAACACGGGGTACGTTTTAATGATTTTGCCAGTATAAAACAAGCGAATTTGTATCAATCATAATGTTAATTTTTATCCAATTATCAATTGATGCTTTGTTAATATTGCCTAGTCTAATGCTAGGCAATGCCTCTAGTAATATCAGGTAAAGTCCATAAAACCGTTTCAAATACCTAGGGTCTACTGACCTTTGCGGATTGAGATTCGTTAAAACTAGAGCAATTCAATCGCGATACGAGGTTTGTAACCTTGTGGGTTCGATAACTGCTCCTGCGTTATTCTACTGGCTTACATCCCTGTAAGAATAAGTGAAAAACGAGCAAAGCTTCCGCGTCTTGCTCATGTTCCTTACCTATACCCATTCAGGCAACAAAGAGTAAATCGCCTCTTAGCATGGCCTTTGGAACAGCTGAAAATTCAACCTTAAAAGATCATCAGAACTTAGTTAATTCATTACTTAAATACATTTTAACTTAGTGCTCAATTGCTTCTACTCAGTGCTTCGCTATGTAATTTAATATCAATTTTTTAATTACTTATTTTTAAAGTTATGGCTTGCCTTATACTCGATTTTTTAATCTTATATTTTTAAGTTATGAATAAAGAAGCACGTTAATCGAATTGAAATATTTCTGTAATATTTAGGTGTTCTAATGCGCTCTGAAACAAAAACGTCATCAAAATGCCATAATCGGTAAGACAAAAATTGAGATTTAAACATGAGTGAATCAAAGCGCAATACGCTATTAATAAAAACGCTTAACTGGGCTGCTATCGCCTTTTTAGTTTATTTAGTCCTAGTAGCCGTTGGTACTGTCAGTGGTGGTTTTAAATTAGCGTCGGGCGGTACTGAGGGAGCAAAAGAAATTTTTGCATTCGCAACCAACCCGTTTATTGCATTATTATTAGGTGCTTTGGCAACGGCTCTAGTGCAATCGTCATCAACGGTTACTTCAGTAATAGTGGGCCTTGTTGCTGGCGGTTTACCGTTAAGTATTGCTATTCCAATGGTGATGGGTGCAAATATTGGTACGACTATTACTAACACCTTAGTGTCTATTGGTCATATTCGCTCTAAAGAAGAGTTTCAACGTGCGTTTGCAGCATCAACGGTTCATGATTTCTTTAATTTATTTGCCGTTATTATATTTTTACCGCTTGAGATAATGTTTGGTTTGCTGCAAAAAATGTCCGCAGCTCTGTCGCACCTATTTATTGGTGATGCCGACTTATCATTAAAGAGCTACAACTTTATTAAACCACTTGTTAAACCTGCTGTGGGTGTAATAAAAGATGCATTTAGCTTCCTAGACACAAAAATGCTAGGTGCAGCGATGGTTATAGCAGGTATTTGTTTGATTTTATTTGCCGTAACTACATTAGGTAAACTACTTAAAAAAGCATTGGTTGGCACTGCAAAAGATATACTGCATGGTGCAATTGGGCGCGGGCCTATCGCAGGTATAACATCAGGTGCGGCGGTAACAGTTATGGTTCAGTCGTCATCAACTACCA
Source organism: Pseudoalteromonas sp. APC 3224 (assembly GCF_030407535.1). Taxonomy (GTDB): domain Bacteria; phylum Pseudomonadota; class Gammaproteobacteria; order Enterobacterales; family Alteromonadaceae; genus Pseudoalteromonas. The sequence goes on from NZ_JASDDF010000011.1 coordinate 36,084, forward strand.
CGAGTTTAATGATCCCACTTGCGGGAAGTGGTGTGTTTACTACACGTCAAATCTATCCATTTACGCTAGGGGCTAATATTGGTACAACCATTACCGCTTTATTAGCCGCCACATCAATCACAGGGCCTATGGCTGAAGTGGCGCTAACGATTGCTTTAGTACACGTTATGTTTAATGTATTTGCGGTTGCACTAATTTACGGAATTCCTGTACTACGTGAAATTCCGCTTAAGTTAGCCGAAAAGCTAGCCGAAATTGGTACAAAGAATAAATCAGCTGCATTAGGCTATGTGTTAGGGTCGTTCTTTGTGGTGCCTGGTCTAATTGTACTGGCCGTTAGATAAGCAAATAAATGAATAAAAAGAATGCGCTATATAGCTTATATAGCGCATTTTTTGTTTTACCATTGGTAACTTACAGACAACATGGCATTACGCGGTTTTCCTGGGAAGTAACGATCGCCAGTAAAACTAGTGTAATCTGCGCGCTGTGCGTAAGCCGTGTTGGTTAGATTTATTATTCGCGCACTCAGTAATAGCTGTGGGCTTATTTGCCATTGGCCGCGCAAGCTTAAAATATCGTGACCTTGATATTCATGTAAGTTTTCAGGGTGGGTAAAGTAGCGACTCACATAGTGCCATTGCAGAGCAAGGTTAACACGCTCGTTGGCTTGCCAGTTAAAATCGATATTAGCGACCTTTCGAGGTGCGGTATCAATATCGTTACCTTTAATATTAATACTGCCGATGATTTGCTCATTCGAGTACGTATGTTTGGCATAAGTACCTGCAAAATTAATCGAAAAGTGCTGATTAAAGCTGTGTGCTAACTCAAGCTCAATGCCACGATGTCGAGTTTGGCCGTCATTAACAGTAAAAAAGTCACTGTCACGGTAGATGGTATTGTGCTTGCTCATCGCATAAGCCGACAAACCGTAGCGAGTATTGTTGTACACCCCTTTAATACCTAACTCAGCATTATTTGCTATTTCTGCATCTAAGTCGGCAGTACTTTGCTCGCGTTGTAATTGATAAAGCTCAGCTGCTTGTGGGGCTCTATAGCCTCTTGAAAAGTTAGCGTATAGTGTATTGTTAATATTAAGCTGATAGCTCACACCGAGTTTTGGCGAAAGATTACTAAAGCTGTTTTTAGTGCTCTCGGGGCGACTATAACGACAGCCACCAAAACCACATTTACTGCCATCTTCTTTCGTACGCCCTGTAAGCATATTGTTTTGATAGTTATATTGCATATGCTCATAACGTAGACCTGCAGTTATAAGCCAATTATTTAGCTGCCAATCAATAGCGGCAAATGGGGCATATAAGGTGGCATCGACTTGGTAATCGTAATGTTTACCTTGCGGCACGGTGGCCACTAAAAACGCAGAACCTTGAGTCGGTTTATCTTGGGTTTGTAAAAAATCGGCTTGGGTAAACTCACCATCAAAACCAAGCTTTAGGTTGGTATTGTCGTTCACATAATGCTGATAAAGCGATTGTAGACCAAACCCAGTTTGGCTATTTTTTTCAAGTGGTGTGCCGGGTAAAAAGTGTTTAAAAAAGTCCATGCTTTGGTCACGAATATAAGGAGTAACAACTAGAGTGTTCTCTCCTAATTGCCAGCTTGCTTTACTCCAAGCCCTAAGCGAGCGAGCTTTTCTAAAGGCGTCAGGATCAAAATTTTGCTGTGCTATATCTTCATCTTTATAGCTTTGAAAACCGCTAATATAACCAGCAGTTTGTTGATCTAAATTGGTATACGTAAGCCCAGAAACTAAGCTTAAGTTGTTATTATTATAGCGATGGCGCACATTTATTTTTTGTTGCTTTACGCTTTCGTCATCTCGATAACCGCTATCATCCGTAAAACTAGCATTAATACCTAGGCCTGAATTATCCATGGCATGGCCTGCACGTAATTTATAGCGAGCATAACCATAAGAGCCATAATCAAAGCCTAGTAAACCACCACCTTGCGTAGTGTCAGGGGTAATAACGTTAATTACACCATGCACTGCATTAGAACCATATAGCGCAGAACCTGGGCCTTTTAATACTTCAACACGCTCTGCCATTTCGCTATGCGCTTCAAATAGTTCATTGATATTACAAAAACCAGCTGCACGAAGAGCTATGCCATCTTCTGCGGTTAAAACACCACCACAAGCGCCCGTTCCAGAAAGTACTTGCGAGCGCAGAGCCGGTAAATACTCTTGGCCATTCCCACGTTGGACATTGGCACCTGCAACGCGTTGTAGCGCTTCCTCTACATGGGTAGGAGCTATAAGCTCAAGCTGTGATTCACTTAATACACTGATCACCAGTGGTAATGGCGTGGAAAGCGCTTCACTACGCGATGCTGTGGTGGTGATACGTTCAATTGATTGCGCGGTATCTTCAGCACACGCACTATTAATTAAACCTAACTGACTGCATAACAATAACGGGGGTAAATAGTAATATTTCATAAATTCCAGCACATCGGCAATTTGATAAGTTTAGGGTAGGGGATTTTGTGAATTGGTTAAAGCACACTCAACCTATAAACCCGATAAGTAATCGATAAAACAATACAAAAAATGCCCGGAAAAACTAAAGTGAGCACTGAGTAATGTTTAAATAGTAATACACCTACCACTCCGCCGGCTAAAAACCCGGCAATAATTAATACAAAGACCAAGCATTTTCTATTGTCAAAAGCTTCTCCTTTTAGGGCTTTACCAAGCATCAAACCCAGATCGGTAAAAATACCGGTTAAGTGAGTGGTTCGCACAACTGCGCCGCTGTAGTTAGTGGCTAAAGCATTTTGTAAGCCGCAGGCCGCAGAAGCAAGTGTAAGTGCGTAAGGGTAGGAATATTGAAGTAGCTGTGCGCTTAACAGTAGTAAAATACCCTCAATAAATAAGAGCGTATCGTAATGGCGGCCTAGCTTAAGTGAACCGCCTGAAAGCATTAAGCCTGTTAATGCCGAGCCAAATATAAAACTCAGTACAATCGCAATTAAAAATAACGCCGCCTTGATGTTGATAGTAAGTTCAATAGCTAATGAAGTCACCGACCCTGAAACGTGAGAAATTGCTTGCTGTTCAAACCCTAATAAACCTACTGCGTTTACCATACCGGCAATAAAAGCGAGGGTAAACGCACCATATTCGACCCACTTAGGTAGTTTTGTAAACATCCTTTTAGCTCCGGTTTCAGTGTGTAGATTAATCATACACTTAATTAAAGTTAATAAATGAAAAGAGGTTATATTTTTAACATCACAAGCAAGTGATGATCGCTAAATTTAACTTTTGCGTATTAACCAAATTTGGAATTAATATGTTTAACCAAGAACAGCAATCACGCATTATAGAAATGGCATGGGAAGACAGAACGCCATTTGAAGCCATTGAAAATCTGTATGGGCTAAATTACTCTCAATTAGTTAATTTTATGCGGGAGCATATCTCTAGCGGGTCATTTAAAGTATGGCGTAAGCGCCATGCTGGGCGTAAAACTAAACACCTAAAGTTACGCGACCCCGCGATTATGCGCAGTCATTGTAAAACACAGTACAAGCAACGTTAATTTTTCTCATTTCATGTAATGTTCAGGCTTAGCCGTTAATACTCTTCAGTAATGATCACACTGGAGAATCGCCATGAAATCACTAATCAGTATTTTAGCAATGGTTTTTGCGCTAACGGCAACAAACGCATTTGCTGTACCACACAAAGACAAACATGCAGGCAAGCATGCGAATAAACACGCAAACAAGCACCACTGGAAAAAGCAAAAAAATAACCAATACCATAATAAAAAATGGCTTTCTAAGAAACAAGCCAAGCAGTTAATTCGTCAAGGGTGGACTCCACCAGGGTGGCACAGATCTTATCATCAAGGTGATATCCTTGGGCATGACATTTATAAGCGTGCTAGAGTAATAGACCGAGAAAGAGACACAGTGCGAGTTGAAGTTGATCGCACTATTATTCACTTAGTGCACGACACTCGTGAAATACTCTCTATTTTACAGCGCTATTAGGATTTATAAATGCTCACTGTATTGGTCATAGTTACTGGCTTGTTGTTATTAATAACGTTATTACCCCTGTCATACAGTCAGCATTACTTGATACGTAGTTGCGACTTTGTGCGCTTGCAGGTGTGCTACCTAGCAAGCGCTGTAATTATCGTTGCACTAATAGGTATGTGGCAAATCGACTTTATTGCATACTCATTAATAGCGGCTGTTGCTTTAATTATTTGTGCGCTTCAAGCTAAGTGGATTTATCCCTACACTTGGTTTGCTAAAAAAGAAGTATTAACAGCGCCAAAAAGTAGTGATCATAGCATCAGAATCTTATCCGCTAATGTACTGATGTCGAATCGACATAGTGAGCAGTTAATTAACTTAGTCGATAAATATCAGCCCGATTTACTTATCACCTTAGAAAGCGATAGTTGGTGGCAAGATAAATTGTCCGTGCTTAAAAAAAACTACCCTTATCAAGTACAGTGCCCAAAAGATAACCGCTACGGCATGCATGTATTTAGTAAATTTAACATACTCGATGCACAAATTTGTGCACTTATAGAAGATGACATTCCTTCTATTCATATTTTATTTGAAAACCACCAAGGGTTAAAAATGCAGGGGCATTTTATTCATCCCGCGCCACCAAGCCCAACCGAAGAAGATTCATCACGCCCGCGCGATAGCGAATTAATAATGGTGGCTAAAGCTCTTAAAGATTCAACTCGGCCTACGATAGTCGCTGGCGATTTAAATGATGTTGCTTGGTCACGCAGTACTCGTTTATTTATGCAAATTAGTGGATTTTTAGACCCCCGTAAAGGCCGTGGTTTTTTTAATACTTTTCATGCTAATTACTTTTTTATGCGTTGGCCGCTTGATCATTTGTTTCATTCAAAAGGCTTTAGTGTAAAACGGATAAAGCGCCTTGCTAAATATGGCTCCGATCATTTTGCCTTACTAACCGAACTGGTATTTGAAGATGCTAATCAGCAATCCCTAGAAACAAAACCAAGTGAGCAAAAGCAGCAAGATATACAAGAGCTGGCAATGAGCAAAGCAGATAAACGCAAAGTACCAATGTTTGAGAATAGCTAGGTATAGTAAAGGTGTTAGGTTAAAGGTTTTAGGCTAAAGAAAGTAAAATATGAGTTGTTGCTTAGGTTTTTTATCTTATTTATATTAAGAAAAATATGTTAAATAATTTATTATTTTATTCGTTTAAATTTCTAATAATCTAAATTAAACACCTGAGTAGTTATGAATAATATTTTTTCGACAAATATCCCTAATAGAGAAATTATGGGTAAGGCAATAGAGTTTAATGATGCTGCTCATGCTTTATATGTTAGAAAGCATCCAGGCTCTCCATTTATTACATGCGCATCTTTTTCTGTAGAGTTGTATATTAAAAGTCTAAGTGCAAAAACTTATTATGATGGTAGAGATAGTTTTGGTAATTACAAAGATCTTTATTCAAAATCTGATATTAATGGCCATAGGCTAACAAAACTCTTTGAGAAAGTTCCAGAAAATTTACAAAATGGTTTACGACTTTGTTATTTGGACTCTGACTATCCTAGTGATTTTAAGTCACTAGATTTAGTTTTAGAGCATATTGATTCAAGTTTTGTTGACTTTAGGTACTCTTTTGAAAAGAAAAAATATTCATTGAACATGACAGCATTATTAAAAGTATCGGATATTTTTCATAGGTATGTATATCAGCTATATGAAAAATTAGATTAATACTCTCTTAAATAAACTCATTTAATACATTTTGGTAGTGCTTTTAAGTTTGCGGCATTTTCTACAGCGAGCCATTCAGTTGAGTGTTAAAAATTCATCAGACAAAAAACACCGCGCTTGCTACAAGCGCGGTGTTTAATTTTACTAAC
>NZ_JASDDF010000013.1:0-87147 GCF_030407535.1 Pseudoalteromonas sp. APC 3224
TATATTTAAATATACTGCAGAATCATTTTTAGGTGAAAAGCATGACAAAAAAACAGACCACGCAATCAGCTAACATGCTTTTTAACAACAACCACTATAGTCCATTATTTTTTACTACATTGAATAATGACATATTATTAGTCTGTCATTCAGCACTCAATAGTCTTACAAATTACGAACTTTTGAGCCATTTTATGCATACCAATAATTACCAAGGGTTAGTTATCTTTAATATTCCTAAAAATACTGATGCTGCTTCACTAAAAGAGTGGCCAAATTTGAAAGGCCTTTTCTATCAAGATACCAATGAGGAGCTATTTAACAGGGGATTAGAAGCAATTAAACAAGGGGAATTGTGGTTTCCACGTACTATCAGTGATATTTGGATGCGCCAAATGCTCGATTCAGAGCAAAAAACTGCTTTGCAAACAAATAACCTAACCGATAAAGAAATTAAAGTACTCAACCTACTTTTCAGTGGGCTTCATTCCAGTGCTATTGCTGACAGCTTATTTATAAGTGAAGCTACGGTAAGAGTGCACTTACATAAAATTTATAAAAAAATAGCGGTCAAGAATAAACAGCAGGCAATTCGTTGGTGCCAAGACAACCTAAAAAATATGAATTCGCGTAAATAACTAGAAAATAATTACTACTTAATACCTACTGTAGTAAATATCATCTCATTATAAATAACTCAAACAAGTCAATTAGTTACATTACCTGAAAATAAAAAAACCTTACTTTTCAATCACGGCCATGCCTTTTTGTTGCAAAAAAGCAGTAAAAAGGACTTAATTTATTAATTTTAATTAGAAAAAAGTTAATACTCATCTTATACTGCAACGGGATACACATGAAATTTAAATAGGATACACAATGAAAAAACTATCAGTTGCAGTAGCAATTTGTTGCGCACTTGCCACAAGCAATGCGAGTGCTGAAGTTCGTATTAATGGGTTTGCTTCTATTGTCGGTGGTAAGTCACTCGATAGTGATCAAACTTTATATGGATATGATGATGATATTTCATTTAAAAATGAAAGCGTATTTGCACTTCAGCTGACCGCTGACCTGCAAGAGAAGTTATCCGCTACAGCGCAAATAGTAGCTCGCGGTGAAAATGATTTTGACGCTGATTTTGAATGGGCATACATAACATATGAGTTCTCTGATGAGCTACAATTAAGCGCCGGTAAAATGCGCGCACCATTTTTTCGCTATTCTGACTTTTTAGATGTTGGCTATGCCTATCGTTGGGTTCGTCCACCACAATCCGTTTATAGACTGCCATTTTCAACCTATGAAGGGTTGAGTTTGTTATACACTTCACAATTAGGTGATTGGGATTCAACTTTACAGGTTATCTACGGTGGCTTTGAGGGTGATGTAGTAGCAGTTACTTATAACGACCAAGCAGAGTTAGATGATGTAGCAGGTATTAACTGGACACTCTCTTATGATTGGTTTAGTGCTCGTGCAGCTTACCTTGTAACAGACACTACTATGAAACTTGGGCAAAAAGATGAGAATGATCTAGCGGGGGTTCAAATAAACGCCCTAGAAAATATATTGCGCCAAAATGGATTAACGACTCAAGCTGACGATATTTCAATAAATGAAGATGATAGCTACTTCTTAGGTTTTGGCATTTCAATAGATTACAACAATATTCTATTTGACGCTGAATATACCGAATTTGAAGTTAAAGACAGTATATTAGCAAAGCAGTCTCAATATTACGCTTCTATTGGGTATCGTATGGATAACGTCATAGCTCATTTTACTTATGAAGATAATGACGACAAGCATGACTCATCAAGGTTTAATGCTATAGAGTCAGTGCCGACTCTAAATGCTGCAATAAATGGAGCCTTAGAAGGTACTCGTGCCCAAAGTAATGTATACACCATTGGTGCGCGCTATGACTTCCACCCAATGGCAGCATTAAAAGTAGATTTTAGTCGCTTTGAAAACGACATATCAAATACTGAAACTGATGTTATCGCCGTTGGCGTTGATTTAGTATTTTAATTGGAGCGAACCATGAAAAAATTAATTTTAGCCAGCATGCTAACACTATGTAGTACTGCAGCATTTGCTGAAGTTGCAGTAATCGTTAACCCAGCGAATGCCAATGCAATAAGCCAAGATGATATTAAAAAAATATACCTTGGCAAGAGCAAATCGTTTGCTGATGGTACCAAAGTAAACCCTGTTAACCAAAATGGTACTGCAGTGGCAGATGAGTTTAACGACAAGCTTGTTGGCAAATCAGGCAGCCAATTAAATGCTTATTGGTCAAAGCTAGTTTTTACTGGCAAAGGCACGCCTCCAGGTAAACTTGATAATGACCAAGCTGTGATTGATTTTGTAGCTGCTAATGCTGATGCAATTGGCTACATAGACAGCGCCAAAGCAAGTGATAAAGTTAAAGTAGTAGGTAAGTATTAACCTGCTAAATTAAAAATAAAAGCCCGTAACAAATACTTTGTTGCGGGCTTTTTTATGCCTATTATTTACAACCGTAATAAAACCTTAAAGTTTCGCCTTAACGACTACTCAATTTTAAACTTAGCAGTTGCATCTAATAGATTATCTGAAAGGTAATGTAAGTTTTTTGCCACATCTCTTACCGCTTTGAGTGAACTCATCGTATCTTCAAATGAAACATGCATATTCGATACGTTGTCTACTACCATCGCGGCCACAGAGGTTTGCTCTTCAGTTGCTGCTGCAATTTGCGAGTTCATCCCATTAATTTCTAGTATTTGCTCTGCTATTTTTTCAATCGAGACACCGGTTTGCTCTGCTGCACTGGCATTATCTGTGGCCATGTCTCTTGCAGAAGTCATAGCCGTTACTGACTCATTGGCAGCCACACTTAATGTACTTAGTAACTCACGAATTTCATTAGTTGACTGTGCTGTGCGTGATGCAAGCTCGCGGACCTCATCTGCTACCACAGCAAAGCCACGACCATGCTCACCTGCACGCGCAGCTTCAATTGCAGCATTTAACGCCAACAAGTTTGTTTGTTCGGCAATGGAGGTAATTACATTGAGTATTTGCGATACATTTTTAGTGTCATCGGCTAATTTATTAATGGTGTTCGCCGCTATATTAATTTCATCGCTTAACGTGCGCGACGCATTAACTGACATTTTGACTTGTACACGACTTTGATCCACTTCTTTTTCTGCTGTTTGCACAGCATTAGATGCGCTCGCTGCTGATTGTGAAATATCGCCAACGCTTTGCTTCATCTCTTCCATCGACTGCTTAACAACATCGGCATCGGTGGTTTGTTTAGTGGTTGCTCGCTCTGCTCGCTCCATCCCTTGCACAAGACGGGTTGAATTTTCCATTAGCGGTTCACATACCGCGATAACTTCTAAAACAGTTTCTCTCAGCAGGCTAATAAAAGCATTAAAGTTTATAGATACCTGACCAATCTCGTCCTCTGAGTTAACAGCAAGCTTGGTGCTTAATGATCCTTTACCACTTGCTAAAAGGCTTAGGTTATTAGCAGCATCACTGGCTGATGAACCAATATTACGCGCAATCCAAATAGCCATAAGCAAAAGCAATACTAATGATACAACCGCCACAACTAACATTAGATTAAGCGCGTCATCTGAACGCGCTTTTGTATTGGCAACTAGCTGGAAAAAGCGATCATCTGCTTTTTGTTGTGCGTTTTTAAAGCTGGTTAAAACCGCCTCGAAAAGGCTTGTTTTAAGCTGCGCCTGTTGTTGTATTTTACTAAAATCAGCCGTGCCATTAACCATGCCATTGGCGATAGTTGCAGATATCTTTTCATAATTTTTTAGCCGCGTTTTTGTGTCGCTATCAATATATGATCCATTAATTGTTTCTATTGCGTCCAAATTCAAAATGAGCCGCTGATAAGTTTCACTCGCTTTTGTTACTAACTCTTGCTCGCCAAAGGTTACAGCCTGAGTGTATAACTCATCTAACTTTTCTAAGATGCTTACGTTGGCCAAGGTTAATTTAGCTACTTTATAAGAAGATTTCTCCATTTCATCAAGTGATATGCGATTTTCGTTCATAGCAAAGTAATTAACCAAAACAATTACTAAGAATGCGATTATCGCTATAGATGTAATTGCATGTATTTTTTTAGTAATGCTGAGGTTTTTAAAAGAGAAACCTGAAGCCATATTAATTTACCCCGTTTAATTATCTATAGTTATTATCGGCTTAATATAGAAAAATGTTAACTTTATTTTTAACTTTCGACGTTTTTTATACATAAAATTAAATATACAACAGTATTCTTTTATAAACACCAACAATTGAAATATAGAGTGTTCTACTCAATGTTCAACATTAATCCAAAAAGAGTTGTTTAATATTTTAAATTTCAGACACAAAAAAACCAGTAACATTGCTGTTACTGGTTTTTATATTTGGTGCGGATGGGGGGACTTGAACCCCCACGCCCGAAAGCACTACCCCCTCAAGGTAGCGTGTCTACCAATTCCACCACATCCGCATTTTTTAAGCTATTGCTTAGCGTTAAGTCTTAAAGCTAACTTGAGGAAAGAGAGCAACTTAACAATTTAAACTAAATTAATTTGGTACGTCAGAGCTTTGCTCTTTTGTAGATGTTACTGGAACATCTTCTTCAACTGGCGTTACAGTTTCAACAGCTGGAGCCGCTTCTAAGTTTTCCCATTCGTCAGTCTTTTTGATTTGACCGGCAGTTAGGTTACCTAAAACAATACTTAACACGAAAAAGATAGTTGCTAAAGTTGTTGTCGTTTTCGTCATAAAGTTACCGGCTCCTGAAGAACCAAAAACAGTAGACGATGCGCCTGCACCAAATGATGAGCCCATGTCAGCACCTTTACCTTGCTGGATCAAAACCATACCAACAAGCGCTAACGCTACAATTAAATACACTACTAATAAAATTTCGTACATCTTATACGGTCCCTTTTGCACTATTGCAGATAGCAGTGAATGATTCTGCTTTTAAACTGGCGCCACCAATTAGGCCGCCGTCTATATCTGTTTGTGCAAATAATAATTCGCTATTTTTTTCATTAACGCTACCACCATACAAGATGGTTAGCCCTTGTGCTAAATCGCTGTCTAGTGAAGCAATCTTGTCACGGATAAATTTGTGAACACTTTGTGCCTGTTCAGGCGATGCAGTCTTACCTGTGCCTATAGCCCAAACGGGCTCATATGCTATCACAGATTCTTTCAGTGCTGCTACACCTAATTTATTAATTACTGCGTCAATCTGCGCAGCAACTACCTGTTCTGTTTGCCCGTTTTCTTGCTCTATTTCGCTCTCTCCAACACATAAAATAGGCGTTAAACCTACTTGTTGTGCGCGAGCAAATTTTGCCGCTACGGTGTCGTTGCTTTCTTTATATATACTGCGGCGTTCTGAGTGACCAACCAGTACATATGTTGCACCTAATTGCTTAATTAGCTGGGCATCTACTTCACCAGTAAAGGCACCTGGCGTATTCTCTGAAACAGTTTGTGTCCCAGTAGTTACACCACTGGCGACCATTGCTGATATCAGTGGAAACGGAGGAAATAAAACAATGCTTACTTCAGAAGGTTTAACATCGTTAATAGCATCAGACAGTTGTTCAACAAGTTCTAATGAACCATTCATTTTCCAGTTGCCCGCGACCATCGCCTTGCGTGTTGCCATTTTTCCACTCCACATTAGAAAGCGGGCGAGATATTAACTCGACTCGCCCAAAGTTACAAGAGGTTATTGTTATCAATCAGTTTGTTTGCTCATAGATTCGACAACCGCTGCTATTTTTTGTGCGCTATCGATAACTATTTTTTCTTGTTCTGCTTCAACCATCACTCGTACAACAGGTTCAGTACCTGACTTACGAAGTAATACACGGCCTTTATCTGCTAAGCTTTGCTCTACTTCAGCTACTGCAGCAAGTACTTCTGGTGCTTGAGTTGGATCGGTACCGGCAGTGTATCGCACGTTAATCATTTTCATTGGGTACTTAGTAAATCCAGCGCCTAAATCTTGAAGTGTACGGTTTTGAGCCACCATAGCAGCAAGCACTTGTAAGCTTGAAATAATGCCATCGCCAGTGCTAATTAAGTCTAAATTTAAAACATGGCCTGAGCTCTCACCACCAATTTTCCAACCTTTTTGCTGCAGTAGTTCCATCACATAACGGTCACCCACTTTGCTACGAGCAAAAGCAATATTTTTTGCTTTTAAGGCATTTTCAAGACCCATATTAGACATGACAGTACCAACAACCCCCCCTCCTAAGTTGTCATCTTGGGCAGCTTGGCAGGCAATAATGTAAACTAAATCATCACCATCAAATACGCGGCCATTGTGGTCTACCATCATTACACGGTCGCCATCGCCATCATAGGCAATACCTACATCCGCTTTATGCTCAAGCACTTTACGCTTTAGTGTATCTACGTGAGTTGCGCCACATTCATGGTTAATATTTACCCCATTAGGCTCACATGCATGGGTTATCACCTCAGCGCCTAGCTCTCGCATAACTGAAGGCGCTATGTGATACGTTGCACCGTTGGCACAATCTAGGACTATTTTAAGCCCCTCAAGTGATAAACCTTGTGGAAACTGACTTTTACAAAATTCAATATAGCGGCCATCAGCGCTTGATAGGCGTGTTGCTTTACCTAGCTTATCAGAGGCAACACATGTCATTGGTTCATCAAGCATGGATTCTATTTGCAGCTCTACAACATCATCTAGTTTTAAGCCTTGGCCATTAAAAAACTTAATGCCGTTATCGTAATAAGGATTATGAGATGCGCTAATCACAATACCCGCTTCTGCGCGAAACGTTTGCGCTAAATATGCAACGGCAGGCGTTGGCATAGGACCAAGCAAAATAACATCAATACCGGCTGCAATTAAACCAGACTCCAATGCAGTTTCAAGCATATAACCAGAAATACGAGTATCTTTACCAATAATGACTTTTTTTGTGCCATGTTGTGATAATACGCGCCCTGCAGCCCAGCCTAATTTCATTGCAAATTCTGGATTAATAGGCCCTTGCCCAACTAGACCACGCACACCGTCTGTGCCAAAATATTTTCTTTCTTGCATTAAAGTACTCCTTGTTTGCAGGCTTGATATACGCCAAGCACGTCTGCGGTTTCTTTTACATCATGCACACGAATAATATGCGCACCGTTTTGTGCTGCTATTAATGCGCCAGCTAAACTACCAGCTAATCTATTTTCTGTATCTCTGTTGAGTAAATTACCAATCATTGACTTACGTGATAAACCCGCCAGCAGCGGTAAGCCAAACTGGGCAAAGTCATTAAATTGAGACAATATTTGATAATTGTGTTTAAGTGTTTTTCCAAAGCCAAAACCAGGGTCTAATATTAATTGGCTTTGTCTTATACCAGCAGTTTCGCATGCAGCGATGCGCTGGTTAAAAAAGTCATTTATCTCGCTTGCTAAATCATTATAGTGAGGGTCGTTTTGCATACTTCGCGGTTGTCCTTGCATATGCATTAAGCACACGACCACGTCAGGATACTGAGCAACCACCTCTAATGCACCAGGTTCTTGTAATGCTCGCACATCATTAACAATATCCGCACCAGCTTCAATGGCTTGACGCATGACTTCGGATTTACTGGTATCGATTGAAATAACGCAATCACTTTGCTCACGTATAGCCTTAATAATCGGAATAACGCGCTGCAGTTCATCTTCAAGAGTGACATCCGGCGCTCCTGGACGTGTTGATTCACCGCCGATATCTAAAATAGTCGCGCCGTCATCAAGTAATTGCATTGCATGTTTGAGTGCAGCTGTAATATTAAAAAACTGGCCACCATCTGAAAATGAATCAGGGGTAACGTTTACTATTCCCATAATAATGGTTTCGCTGAGATCAAGCGCTCGACCACGTGCAAGGTTAATTTTATTATTCATCGCTAACCTTAATATGTGTTTGTTAAGTGTAATTTGAGTTAATTACAGCAAACTGATACAAAAAAGCCCCGAACTTCGGGGCTTTTGGATTTGTTATTTTAACGATTATTCAGCTTTATCATCAAGGTTTGTTTCATCTTTTTTAGATTCATCTTTTTTAGAGTCGTCGTTTTTAGATTCGCTAGTTGGTTTTTGTATTTCATCAACTGCTTTATCTTTAGAAACATCTTCTTTTTCTGATTTAGCTTCATGTCGGTCATGCGCATCACGTGGTTCACGTACTGGCTGACGCGCCATTAAGTCATCAATTTGTTTGGCATCGATGGTTTCATACTTCATCAGTGCATCTTTCATTGCGTGTAGAATATCAATGTTTTCTTTCAATATTGATTCTGCGCGTTGATAGTTGCGGTCTGAGAACAAGCGTACTTCTGCATCAATTACTTTTGCTGTTTCATCCGACATGCTCATAGAACGACCACCGCCGCCACCCATGTACATTTCATTTTGATCTTCAGCATAAAGTAATGGACCTAGCTTTTCACTTAAACCCCATTGTGTAACCATTTTGCGAGCAATGTCAGTTGCACGTTCTATATCGTTACTTGCACCGGTAGTTACTTTGTCTTCACCATAAATAATGGCTTCAGCAATACGGCCACCATAAAGACTAGAGATCATAGACTCAAGTAACTCTTTTGAATGACTAACACGGTCTTGCTCTGGTAAATACATCGTCACACCCAGCGCACGGCCACGTGGAATAATAGATACTTTATAAACAGGATCGTGCTCTGGAACCATACGCCCAACAATGGCATGGCCTGCTTCATGGTAAGCAGTCATTTCTTTTTCTTGCTCACTCATCACCATGGTCTTGCGTTCAGCACCCATCATGATTTTATCTTTTGCAGCGTCAAATTCAGCCATACTAACAACACGTTTATTACCACGTGCTGCATAAAGAGCCGCTTCATTCACTAAGTTAGCAAGATCTGCACCTGAAAAACCAGGTGTACCACGAGCAATCACTGCCGCTTCAACGTTATCACCTAAAGGTACTTTACGCATATGTACTTTTAGAATTTGTTCACGACCACGAATATCTGGTAAACCAACCACAACTTGACGGTCAAAACGACCAGGGCGAAGTAATGCTGGGTCTAAAACATCCGGACGGTTAGTCGCAGCAATAACAATAATACCTTCATTGCCTTCGAAGCCATCCATCTCAACTAGCATTTGGTTAAGCGTTTGCTCACGTTCATCGTGACCGCCACCCATACCTGCGCCACGTTTACGTCCTACTGCATCGATTTCATCGATGAAGATGATACAAGGCGCTGCTTTTTTAGCTTGTTCGAACATGTCACGTACACGTGATGCACCTACACCCACAAACATTTCAACAAAATCAGAACCTGAAATAGTAAAGAATGGCACTTTTGCTTCACCGGCAACCGCCTTAGCAAGTAATGTTTTACCTGTACCAGGAGGACCGACCATAAGTACGCCCTTAGGAATACTGCCACCTAATTTTTGAAACTTAGAAGGGTCACGTAAAAAGTCCACCAGCTCGGTTACATCGTCTTTGGCTTCATCACAGCCAGCTACATCAGCAAAAGTCGTTTTGACTTGATCTTCACTCATTAAGCGGGCTTTACTCTTACCAAATGACATGGCGCCTTTGCCACC
Organism: Pseudoalteromonas sp. APC 3224; assembly: GCF_030407535.1. Taxonomy (GTDB): domain Bacteria; phylum Pseudomonadota; class Gammaproteobacteria; order Enterobacterales; family Alteromonadaceae; genus Pseudoalteromonas. Next base: position 9,664 of record NZ_JASDDF010000013.1, read on the forward strand.
GCCACCTTGCATCTGACGCATGAAGAAAATCCACACACCAATTAGCAGAATCATAGGGAACCAAGAAATGAAAATACTTGCTAAAAACGATTGTTCCTCAGGTTTTACACCTTTGACATTTACATCGCTTTTTAACAAATCATTTAAAATATCTTTATCATAGATCGGCATAATCGTTTGAAAACGCTCGCCGCTATTTTTTATGCCAGTAATTGTGCCACTGCCACTTTCAATAGACACTTCTTGTATAGAGCCACTGCGGGCATCTTTAACAAATTGACTGTAACTTGTTTGACGATCAACTTGATCGCCGCCATTAAAGCTCTGAAATACTGACATAAGCACAACTGCAATAACCAGCCAGAGTATTAGATTTTTCGCCATATCGCTCAAGGGGTTAACCTCTTGTATCCAATTAATTTAAATTCAACTAAACGCCAAACAACTGTACTACAGTTTGTATCCAGTCGCTACTATATATACTTCCCGAGAACGGGGACGCGAGGCATCCGGTTTACGTATCTTCACTGCTTTAAAACTATTACGTACATCTTGCAAATATTGATCAAAGCCTTCACCTTGGAATACTTTAACAATAAACGCGCCATTTTTCTTTAAAACTTGGTGGCACATATCAAGTGCAAGCTCAACCAAGTACATGCTCCCCGCCTGATCAACCGAGTTATTACCACTCATGTTAGGTGCCATATCAGACAATACCACATCTACATTTTTACCATCAATGCGTTTTAACAATGCATCAAGTACGGCCTCTTCACGAAAGTCACCTTGTAAAAAGTCAACACCCGCTAATGAATCCATAGGTAAAATATCACACGCAACCACTTGGCCTTTGTCACCTACTTTTTCTGCTAAGTATTGTGACCAACTCCCTGGGGCTGCGCCTAAATCAACCACTGTCATTGCTGGACGCAATAACTTATCTCTGTTTTGGATTTCGTCTAATTTGAAAACAGCTCGAGAGCGCCAGCCTTTTTTTTGCGCTTCTTGAACATATTTATCATCAAAATGTTCTTTAAGCCAACGCTGTGAACTGGCTGACTGTTTTTTATTTGTCATAAATTAACACGCAACTAATTAGTAATATTCTCTAGATGGCGTTAGAATACCCTTAATTCAAGCCATATTCAGCAAAATTTGTAATATCATGACATTATCAAACAAACAAAAGCAGTTTTTAAAAGGTCAGGCACACAGCCTTAAGCCTGTAGTTTTACTAGGTTCTAACGGTTTAACCGAGGGCGTAGTAGTTGAAATCCAAAGCGCATTAGAAATTCACGAATTAATTAAAGTGAAAGTGCCAACTGACGATCGTGAAACCAAAAAGCTTATTTTTGATGCCATAGTTCGCGAAACAGGAGCTACCAAACTACAAACAATCGGCCATACGATTGTGCTTTACCGTCAAAGCCCTGAGAAAAAAATTCAGTTACCTCGCGGCTAACAATCCGTTATAAATGATACAAAAAACCAGCCGTGGCTGGTTTTTTTATATATAATTAAAAATCCATTATTCGCAACTTTGCTCTGTAGTTACCATCCTCAAACTTACTCAGCAAATAATAGTGCCCGAACTGCCCCTCATTCATATTTTCAATAGTTTGGTTACTCAATAACGAAGCCAATTGCGGTGTGGTATTACTATGCCCTACAACCACCACAACACCATTTTGTGCTAACAACTGATTTTTCAATGTCGTTAAATCAGCAGCATTATAAGTTATAACTTTAACATTAAAATACCTAGCTAAAGGCGCTGCAGTACTTAATGTTCGGTTATAGTTACTACTGTATAACGTAATGTCTGGATGGGCTTTAACTAGCGAAACCAAATGCTCAGCACGTACTTGCCCTCGCTCTGTTAAAAATGGATCATTGCCTGTTTGTTTTTCACTATGACGAAACAAATAAAGCTGTTCAGGCGCAGAAAAAGCAGGGTGGCACAGCAGTAATAGTAATACTGCCCATGCTGATTTTATCAATGTACTCATTGTTTTTTACCTCGTTTGTATGCCAATAAACGGTCTATGAACTCCGTAGTAAGCTCATTAATGAGCCCAGTTTCTGCATTTAAAATTAAACTAAACCCTACATTTAAGTGCGGAAAAACCACTAAGTCACTGCGGTAGCCTTGCACCCAACCACTGTGATAATAAAGCGTTTCATCATCATAGTCATACACACGCCAGCCTAGCCCATAGTAGGCTTCGTTCATGTGCTCTCGCCATACTCGTCTGTAGCGTTCTTTTTTAGTATGAGTATAAGGGCGTGTTTGCGTGGCCAATGCATCTAAGGATAATACCGATGGATATTGCCCTAATTGCGCATTTAACCAAATAGCCATATCTGACGCACTGGCGTTTACCCCTGCCGCGGGTGCAACTTTATAATAATTCTTTTTTAAGCGGGCGCTATACCAACGTTTTTTTCCACGCACGTGAGGGTGTGCATAGTTATTATCCTGCACCATGGCATCGTAACCCAAACTAGCATCATTCATTTCTAGGGGAGTAAAAAACGCCTCATTAAGCCACTGGCTATAGGTTTTGTTGGTACTTTTTAAAATTACGTCGTCTATTAAGCTAAACATTACATTTTGATAGCCATAGCAATCACCAGGGTCACAAATGGGTTTAACACTCAATAGTTTTTCAACAATGTCCTTATAACCCATCCGCGATTCGATTAAATTATCGTAAGCGTTAGGCACTAGACCACTAGAATGGCTTAAAATATGAAAAACTTTTAAATCATCTTTATAGCCAGTTTGCTTAAAATCCGGTAAATAATAACTAACAGGTAAATAAAGATTGAGCCGCTGTTCATTTGCGAGTTTAGCCGCTAACGACCCTGCAAATGTTTTCGATACGGAGGCTAAACGAAATCGAGTGTGCGGGTTGATTTTTTGCCCACCGCGCACCTTTGTATTGCCCATAGTATGGATGTAGTCACGCGCTTGTGAGTTGACAATGGATAGCGCCCCTCCTGGGATTTTTTTTATTTTTAGTTTTTTTTCTGTATAGCGTCCATAACTTTTAACAAATGCTTCCCAATCAGGATCTATGCTTGCGCTCGCCTGTAAATGCGTCCCGATAAGGAGCACGGCAAAAAAGTAAAAGGGTAAGGTGTTAAAATACTTCATTCTTAGCTAATTTTTCTTTTTTAGTCATAATCAACCGTTATAATATCATGAACTTTTACTCGGACTAACGTACAATATGTCCGATTAATGGCTTTTGAGTGGATGTAAAATATTTATGCGTTTTTTAGTTGTATCACTTTTTATAATATCAGCGTCAGGTTGTGCTGTCGTTAAACAACCCGCAGAACCTTTAGTTATGCCTGCAAAGCCTATGCTCAAGAGCCAAACTTACCAGTTAAAGTATGAAGCTGAGCATGCTTCACCAAAAGTGAAGTCGGTGCAATTACCCGCCCACAACGTGAAAAAAAATCAAACTGTTAGAGTAATCGTAGACCGTGCAAGTGTTACCGACACTTTGGTCTCTCAAATAAGCCAAGCCTTAATTGATAAACAGCTTAAGGTGACCACTAGCGAGAATAGCGATTACACGTTAGCAATTCATCAAGTTGATCTTGAATTTATAGATGACGCTAAGTACACCCTAGCGCAACCAGAAAAACCATATTCATTATTTTCAAAAGTAGCCCAGCAATTTCCGTCCCAACAATGCGCCAATATATTAGCCCAAGTTAGTATGCGACTTACTCACAAAGCATCGGGCGATGTGGTGTGGTTTGCTAAATCATCAATTGATAGTGCAAGCTTCCATCGTGAACCCCTTGTTTATAGCTTTAGCGAAGAAAAGAAGATCACTAATGAGCTAGAAGTTGTTGCATTTATACATAAGCACAACACCGAACAAGCTCGCCTAAAACGAGCTGAGCTTAATAATGAAGTAACGGCCCCTGCGTATAAAACCATTACAAAATTAAGTCGTTTAACTAAATTAAATGGGCCATGTACACGCACCGAAATAAGTGCTCTAACACCTATGATGCAATTTTACTTAAGCAGTATTCTTATTGATAAAATTAAAGTTCAGTAGTTGTTAGGACGACCGCTACATTTTTTTACAGATTTAGCTAAGAGTTTGACAATATACTAGGGTCTGTTGACCTTTCAAGGTTAAATTTGCAGCACTCTGTTTGGTATTTAGGCAAGGCAGAGCCTTTGTGGTGTGGTTGCTCCCCATAAATAGGCGATAACGCAGCATCAATGCCAAACAGACGCTGCCCGAAGGGTTCTGCCTAGGGGCGATTTACTCTTTGTTGCTCGGTTTTTACTTAGCCCACTAGGTTACAAACTTCGCGCCGCGATTAAACCGCCCCTAGTTTGAACAAATTTTAATCCGCAAAGGTCAACAGACCCTAGCCTCTTTAGCAAACTCTAATTAAGGTTCCAAGGATGACGTATACTTCTCTTAAACAGTCTTTTGGTTGTGCAGCCTTATTAGTTGCCGCTATTTTTAGTGCCCAAAGCAGCGCCAGTAATCGTTACTATGCCGATAACACTTTGGAACCCACCACTGGGTTTGCCTGGGATTGGAGCGCTGGCGCAGGTTATTACATTGAAGACTCTTATTTAGTTGGCATGAACTCCTATGATGTTGGTGCAGAACTAGATTTGAGTATTGCAGTTTCTTACGATAATTTTTATCTAGATTTTGACCATAATCAGCTCAGCGGTGGACTTGTTTTAGGCTATAGCTTAATTAACAAATATGATTGGGGTCTTGATTTATTAGGCACCAACATTCAAGCAGGTTTTGATGAACAAGGTTTAGGCTTTTATAACGACGGAATAATTGATCCACTGCGTGGTATAAAAAAGCGTAACTATGATTTTGACACCGGCCTTCGATTAACACGCCGATTTGAAAACTCACAAGTTTCATTTGAATATTTACATGATATAAGCGGTGCTCATAATGGTTGGGTTGCCAATGTGTTTTTCAGCCATATTCAACCTTGGCGCAATTGGGAGTTTCGCTCCGGTATTGGCTTAAGTGCCTACTCTGCTGATTTTACAAACTATTACTTTGGTATTGATAGCGATGAAGCAAACGCAGCACGCCCTATTTATAGTACCGATGCCAGTACCAGTATTATGTTTGAATTTCATGCCGAATACCCCATCAATCAAGATTGGGTATTTTTAGCAGGCTGGTTAACCACTTGGTTTTCAAAAGAAATTGATGACAGCCCAATTATTTCCCAAGGATATCAACACAAAGCCAAGGTAGGCCTGCGTTATGTACTTTAGATTTTTTTACTGTTTGTTGTTTACATATTCGGGCTCTTTGCTTGCAGCCACTACACAACCACCCAGTGAACTTACTGCTGTTCCCGATACCTGTGTAGCCTTACGTGAAGGGCGTCAATGTTATGCCGATGTTGTCTTATCGTGGCAGCAACCAGAGGTAGGAAATTATTGTTTACGCGATGCGACTTCAAAATACATTATGCAGTGCTGGCTTAAACAGCGACAAGGCTCACTTAATTACGCCTTTGATTCAACCCAGAGCATTTCATTTGAGCTGTTTGATAGTAATACATCACAAGTGATTGCTGTAAGCGAAGTTAAACTACAATGGGTGTATCAAAATAGACAAAAAAAGCGGCGCTGGCGGTTATTTTAGCCACACACTATAAACATCATTCAGGTATACGAAGAAAGCTTATGGATAATTACGGTACTATTTTACTGGTTGAAGATGATATCTCTCTTGCACAATGGGTAACTGAGTATTTAACTGAGCAAGGCTATATTGTGCATGTATGTCATCGCGGTGATGAAGTTATAAGCCAAGTAAAGCATTTAAACCCACAGCTTATTTTACTCGATATTATGTTACCAGGTCTTGATGGTATCAGTGTATGCCGTGAGTTACGTAGCTTTTATCAAGCCCCTATAATTATGCTCACCGCACGAGATGAAGAAATGGATGAGGTCATTGGGCTTGAAGTCGGTGCCACAGATTACATTATAAAACCTGTTCGCCCTCGTGCACTGCTTGCTCGTATTAAGTCGGCTTTACGCTACAGTAGCGACACGCCTAAAACTGATGCTCAAGAGAGCATGATCAATATTGGTCAATTAAGTATTAATACCGAATCTCGTAACGTTACACTCAACCAGCAAGATGTGAATATTTCAAGCGCAGAGTATTTATTACTGCATTATTTAGCGAGCAACGCTGGGCAAGTTGTATCACGTGATGCGGTGTTTAAAGCAACCAAAGGCAGGGAGTATGACGGCCTAGATAGAAGCGTTGATGTGCTTATTTCTGCTTTGCGTAAAAAGTTTAATGATGATCCGCAAAAACCAGAAAAAATAAAAACTATTTGGGGGCGTGGTTATTTGTTTGTGACTACAGCGTGGTAAGTTTTAATGCCTGAGCGCTTAAATAATAAGCGCGACAATAATAAAAGTCACTTCAATACACCCAGCCTATTATGGAATAGCATCAATGAAAAAGTTTTATATTTCACTACTAGGCAGTGCGCTGCTTTCAATTATTGTTTTAGGTTGGCTTATTGATGCATTTAGCCAACAAGCACATGCACCTTTGGATGAGTTTAGTGTACAAAGCCAGATTATTGTCGGGTTAAGTAAACAGCTCACAGCTATAAAGCCACAGGCACGACCAGAACAGGTAACTAAGTTAGCCAAAGATTTTAACCTGACTCTTAACTACAAATTAAATCAGTCGCTAGCATTACCATCAGCGCTATTAGATAAAATGCAAACTCAAGGCGGGTTAATACTCGAGGACGAGCAAGGCTTTTACATGCTCTACACTAATGATGCATTAAGCCCTTACCATTTAACCATGCGTTTAGATAAGCCTTATGAGAACATACAGCGAAACGACATAATTTTAACTTTGTTATTTTATACTGGCTTATGTGTTTTTATGGGCTTTATTATTACCCCTTTAGCAAAACGTCTTACAGTATTAAATGATGCGGCAAAACAGTTCGCATCCGGTAATGTTAAAGCCCGAATTAAGCCCTCTCGCTTTACCTATATAAAAGATGTGGAACTGACATTTAACCGCATGGCAAGTCAAATTGAAAAGTTAGTTGCTGAAAATAAACTGATGGCCTCGAGCCTATCCCATGATATAAGAACCCCAATAGCATGCTTACGCTTTGGTGTTGACGCTGCACTTGATAGCCAGGATGAGAGCAAAATAAAGCACTACCTAACCCGTATGGAAACCGATTTGGATCATATGGAGTCAATGTTAAAAAGCTACTTAGCATTTGCTACTTTGGAACAAAATGCCAATAAACTTACTTACTCATCAGCAAACCTTAAACAATATCTAAGTGATATTGTGCTGCAGCTTGAACCAAGAATAACCGCACGTTCGCTTAATATTTCTTTAGAATGTGATGATCATACTATTTTTGCTGACTTACATTGGCTAGCAAGAGCGATCGCTAACTTAATTAATAATGCCTGCGATTTTGCACATCATCACATTAAGGTAACCGCCTCGCTACAAGAGCACACTCTAGTGATCAGCATTGCCGATGATGGCCCAGGAATAGCTCAAGAAAACAATCAAAAAGTATTTAGCCCGTTCTTCCGTGAGCGCAGCCACCGTAATCGCAGTGACAACAGTTATGGGTTAGGATTGGCTATCGTTGCCAAAGTAGCCGATTGGCATCATGGCTCAATAGAAGTGAGTAAAAGTGAGCACCTTGGTGGGGCCTGCTTTACACTTACGATTGCGCGGTTTAGATATTAATCAAACAATTACCATCCGTTCTAACTAACGCAATATAATTAAAGAAATCGTGCTATTTATAATCAAAAAATGCACGTGTTATTTATATCTGAAAATAAAACGCAATAATTGTGCGACTAAGTCAAATAAGCACTTTTTATTTTTTTACAATTCCAGTAGATTGTCACGGCGTCGAAAAAATAGAGAAGCAAAATAATATGAGTGCAGTAAGAGGTGAGTTTAGCTCCCGCTTTGGTTTTATAATGGCTGCGGCAGGATCTGCTGTTGGGCTTGGTAATATTTGGGGTTTCCCGACACAAACAGCAAGTAATGGCGGGGCTGCCTTTTTAGTCGCGTACTTAGTACTGGCCTTCTTTTTAGCCTATCCTGCTTTAATGGCAGAGCTGATGATAGGTCGTCATGGACAAGCTAATGCGGTTTCTTCACTAACTAAATTAACCACTAAACCTTGGCAAAAGCAGTTTGCCTTTGCTGTTGGCTTTGGCGGGATTTTATGTGCCGGCTTTATACTAAGCTTTTATGCGATTGTTGCTGGTTGGATGTTAAGTGCGACTTTAGAGCCGGTTACTACTCTCATAGGCGCAGATGCGGCATCTTCGTGGTTAAGTGAGCAGTCACTTACACGCAACATTCTTTTTACTGTGGTATTTATTATTTTAACCGTTGCTATTATCAGCCGCGGTGTTGAAAATGGTATTGAAAAATGGTCAAAACGTTTAATGCCTGCTCTGCTCGGTATTTTGTTTGCCTTAATTGCCTATGTAATGACTCAAGAAGGCGCTGTTGAGGGATTAAAAGCTTACCTAGTCCCTGACTTTTCTTCTATTTTTGATCCCACCTTATTAGTCAGTGCACTAGGACAGGCCTTCTTTTCATTGTCACTGGGCACCAGTGTAATGATTATCTATGGCTCATATATCAGTAAAAAAGAAAACCTCGTCTCTTTGGGGGCTTATGTTACGCTTATTGATGTATTCATCGCATTTGTAGCAGGCTTACTGATTATCCCCGCGATGTATGTTGCACAAGCCCAAGGTGTTGAAATATTCTCGTCAACAACAGGTAAACTACTTTCAGAAGACACATTAGTATTTCAGGTTTTACCCGCCTTATTTGATGGCATGGGTGGTGTGGGTTTATTTGTTGGCTTTGCTTTTTTTGCATTAATGAGTATTGCCGCTCTAACCTCGTCAATTTCAATGCTTGAAGCGCCGGTATCGTACACTGTAGAGCGCTTTGCAATGAAGCGTGTGCAAGCAACATGGTTAATAGGTGCTTTAATTGCCATAGTTAGTATTACCATAGTGTGCAACTTAGGCACGTTATTTGGTTTAGTGATCACCTTAACAACTAAAGTCGCGCAACCTTTATTAGGACTTATGTGTTGTATTTTTGTAGGGTGGATCTGGTATAGGTCATCACTGCTCAAAGCAATCCAGCAAGGTAACCCTGAAGTACATAACACCTTATTTTGGAAAATATGGCCTTGGTACACTAAGTTTGTATGCCCTATCGCCATTAGCTTAGTATTTTTACATTCTTTACTTAGCTAATAAAACAAAAAAGGCCCACTAATGTGGGCCTTTATTTATTAAGAATTATCTACTGCTTTAAAATCATATCTTGATGGGGTATGCCATCTTCTAAGTACTCCTCCCCAACACACTCAAAACCAAATGAGCGATAAAAATTTAGTAAGTAGGTTTGTGCGCCTATATAAATATCACGAGTAGGCCAATGAGTTCTACAACAGGCAATAGCATGGCTAACTAATTCTTTGCCTAAACCAGAGCTACGCTGTGATTGAGCAACTAAAACACGCCCTATCGCACTATAATGTGCATCTTTTTCATAACAACGAGCATAGGCATTTACTGTTTGCCTATTGAGTGAATACAAGTGGCGAGTAGCATCTGCAATATCCACATCATCAAGTTCGGGGTAAGGACACGCTTGTTCTACAACAAATACGTCAACACGTTCACGCATTATTGCAAACAGGGTTTGGGAGTCGAGCGCAGAGAATGGCTCACATTTAAACGCCATTTAAACACCTTTTATTAATACAGGGCCTTACTAAAAGGCCCCATAATCTTATTAAGCAAATAATCGCTCTAACTGATCACATAACTGAGATAAGTTAACATGATCATGCTCGATAGTTAAATCGACATAACCGTCACTTCTAAATGCTCTGTCTAACTCAATCAGTACATGCGTTTTATGCGCTTCAGGAATAAACGACAGTTCAATTTCCTTTATACCAAATAAGCTGCGACTATTTGGTTGATATTCAAGCTCTTGATAACACCCAGACACAGATTGAAAAGTAGAAGCACGTAAATGGCCTTGCTCTACATCTGCTTTAACTAAATTAAATCCTAGCTTCTCCATTGCTTGCATACAGGTTTTAACTGCTTCATTCGGATAGATGTGCAAATGGTCTTTATCTGTTGGATCAAGCGCAAGGTCAATATCAAGCCCTGTTTCTAACCACACATAAGACTGGTTATAACCGGCATTAATTTCAGTAATTGGTGTTTCTGAATGCAAACGGGCTTCAAACGGGATAGTTTTAACTTCACCAGGCTCAACAGTACCAATGTCAGTTATGCGCCATTGATCAATAACATGATTAGTAAAGTAATCACCGTCTTCACTGGCTACTTTAACCCGAGTAACTAACATTAAATCTAAACCCGCAATTTCTTGACTTACATCACCTGCACTAATAACTATTTGTGCATTGAATAGTTGGCCAGGCTGAAGATGCTCGGTTTCTAAAATAGTATCCACCTTGGCGGCACCAATGCCTACCGATGCTAAAATCTTTTTAAACATATTTTCTCCTTAAGCTAAGCAATACACTTGTTTGCTTACACTTAAACTCCTTCGTTATGGCATCTTAACCACATTTAAAAGCGCTTGTCAGCGAAAAACTGCTATTTACATGCTGTTTACCATAAAACTAGCCATTTATGTGTGTTTTTTGTACTTTACAGCCGCCTTTATGCATACATAAAGGTGTTTTAGCAATCAGGTGATAAATACTCACTATCAGCCAATTAGCAGTAGGAAATAAGTAGATAAATTGTCAATAAGCATTGTTTTTCGCTACACTACAATGCCAAGTGCAGTGATACTAATAACTATGGAACTAATTTATTTTGCTACCGCCTTCGTCTGCGGTTTTGGTATATATCAGCTAAAGTTACCGCCGCTTATCGGCTTTCTTATGGCCGGATTTATTCTTAATTTAGCGGGTTACAAAAGCACGGAGCTACTCGAAACGATTGCCTCTTTAGGGGTCACACTGCTACTTTTTAGTATTGGCCTCAAACTAAAAATTGCTAACCTTATAAAACCACAAGTGTGGGCTCCTGCCACCATACATATTATTTTAAGTAGCGCATTGTTTAGTGGCTTCATGTTGCTGCTTGGTGTATTCGCACTGCCATTATTTGTCGATTTAAGCTGGCAAAGTGCATTGTTAGTCGGCTTTGCTTTAAGCTTTTCGAGTACGGTATTTGCTGTAAAAGTACTTGAAGAACGCGGTGAAATGGCAAGTTTGCACGGTAAAATAGCCATTGGTATTTTGGTTATGCAAGATATATTTGCAGTCATATTCTTAGCGGTCAGTACAGGTAAAGTACCGAACATTTGGGCCTTAGGGTTAATTGTTGCACTACCTTTGTTTCGCCCAATTATGTACTGGGTTTTAAACCGCTCTAAACACGGTGAGTTACTGCCGTTATTTGGCTTTTTCTTTGCATTAGTAGCTGGGTACAATGCCTTTGAATTCGCAGGATTAAAAGGCGATTTAGGCGCATTGATCATTGGCATGATGTTCGCCCCTCACAAAAAAGCAGGTGAGCTGTCTAAATCACTGCTTAGCCTAAAAGACATACTACTGGTTGGCTTTTTCTTAAGTATTGGTTTAAGTGCAGAGCTTACTGCCCACTCTTTAGTCGTTGCTTTAATTTTAGTATTAATTATCCCTATTAAAACGCTGCTTTACTACATACTAACTAATTTATTTAAACTGCGAGCTCGTACCTCTTTACTCACCGCATTTAGTTTGGCTAACTTTAGTGAGTTTGGCTTAATTGTTTGTGCCGTTGCTGCATCTAGCGGCATGGTTACCTCTGAATGGCTCGCGGTTATCGCGATTGCAGTATCAATTACATTTGTGATTGCCTCCCCTTTAAATAAACGCTCTAACGAGCTGTACGTTAAAATTGAACGCCTCTTATTGAAGTTTGAAAGCAAGACCCGCTTAGCAGAAGAGCTTCCTGTAAACTTAAATGATACGAAAATAGTAATCTTTGGTATGGGTAGAATTGGCACCGGTGCCTATGAAACAATAAACGCAACCCACCCTGATGTGGTTGCAGGTATTGATATTAAACCTGAGGTGGTTGATAAACATATTAAACGTGGACGCAGAGTATTAATTGCGGATGCAACTGACCCTGATTTTTGGCAGCGTGTTAATCACTCTCATGTCGAAATGGTCATGTTAACTATGCCCAAACATATGCAAAATATTTTTGCCTTAGAGCAATTACAAGCATCAGGCTATAAAGGACAAGTAACTGCGATTGCTAACTACCCCGATCAGCAAAAAGAATTAGAAGATATGGGAATAGATTCTACATATAACTTTTACTTAGAGGCTGGTAGCGGTTTTGCAGAGCATGTAAAGCAAACCTTGTTTCCGTAATCGGGCTTAGATGCAAATAGATTGCATTTACATTCCTTTACATCTGAGTATTTTATTGGTCAAAAAATCAGGTAAAATGTCTGTGTTGGTTTAATAAAGCTAATACCTAAGTTTGTGTTTTATAAAAGACAAATAACGGACCCCTTGCTTTTAAGTGACCAATAAGATTCTCAAATTAGAGGGCCTACTCCCTCTATCAATAGGCTGTTACTTGCCCGTTACAGCCTATTTTATTTCCTTAAAATCCCTTACACTTATCCCCATTATTTATAAAAGATGTCAGTAATGGATCCTCAACAACTAAAAGTAGCGATTAACACCATTATGCCATTTGGCAAGTATGCGGGACGCCCTTTACTTTTGCTGCCTGAGCCATATTTAGTGTGGTTTAAACAACAAGGCTTTCCTGATAGCAAGCTTGGCTCTCAGCTCGCTATGATGTACGAAGTGAAGCTTAATGGCTTAGAGCAAATGCTGATGCCATTACTAGAAAAAAATAGTAAATAAAATAGAACTTTTCTATAAATGGTCTGTCTATCTATTTGCTACTTGTTGATTTTTTGGTTTTAAACCGCAAAAAAGCGCCTTTATGGCGCTTTTTTATTGTTTGGGATTTAGTTGTCGAGGGTGATAATAAACTTAACCCCACCCAGTGGTGAGTCTTCAATCTTACACTGCCCTTTATGCCAGCTAATAATTTTATTTACAATTGCTAGCCCTAATCCAAACCCACCGGTTTTTTTATCACGGCTTTTATCTAAACGGGTAAAAGGTTTAAACACTTTCTCACGTTCAGCATCCGCAATACCTGGGCCATCATCTTCAATAACCAGAAATAACTTTTCGGCGTTGGCAGTTAAACTAATATGCACAGTTTGCGTAGCATGTTTTAGTGCGTTACTAATTAAATTTTGTAGCACTCGCGACATAAAATGACTATCACATACGTAAATGAATTGATTCGGTAGCGTTGTTGTTAATTTAATAGGGGTATCAAAACTTACTTTTTCGATATTGGCTTTAATTAATGCGACGATATCACAAGGAGCCAATTGTAAGCTTGGTTGCTGTGTATCTAAACGAGCGTATTCCAACATTTCTGATACCAAGGATTCCAGCTCATGAATATCCATTTGCATATCAGATAAATAGTGCTGTGCTTTGATCTCCTGAGTTTTATCCTCTAACATCGCGATTGCAAACTTCAAACGCGCTAATGGTGTTCTAAACTCATGTGACACTGATGAGGTCAGTTCCTGTTGAGCACTCAATAAAAACTCAATCCGCTGCTGCATTACTTGCAACGTATCAGTGATGGGTAAAAAAAATGATTTAGAGCGGTCGCTTAATTGAAAATCTTGCGCGCCTCCGACGGCTTCACAGGCTTGGCTGAGCTTAGCAAAGTCTCGCCATAACAATAAGCTCCATAACCCTATCGGTAAGCTAATAATAAATAGCACCAATAAATAAGGTATTACGGTCCCAGTGTTTTTAGCTTTGACACCTACAGGACCTACTTGTAACAACTGAGAATTATTTAAAGTAACATACCAAACAATACGTTGCTGCTTATCATACAAGTAAAGGTAATTATTTTGAGCTAATTGTAATTGCTGCTCAGGAGGGAGAACTAAATCTTGTTGGGCGATAACTTGACTATCAAAATTATGCTTTAGCTGTTCAAGACCATCTGCCGTTTGAGAGAGCAGCCATAATGACTGCCCAAATTCATCATCTAACAAAACATGTTGCTCAGATTCATCATACGGCCAAAGCTGCTCTATAACACCACTGGCAATAAACAAAGAGGCAATAATATACACGTAAAGGCTTATAAATAGCTTCCCCATTAACCTAGCCTAATACCTTGCATTAATTACATGTCCCACGCATCTGATACAAATAAATAGCCTTGCCCCCACACCGTTTTAATACGGTATGGCTTATCACTATTATCACCAAGCTTCTTACGAATTCGAGATACACGTACATCAACGGTTCGATCGAGCCCGTCGTACTCACGTCCAATCATATGTTGGTGCACATGTTCTCGGCTGAGTACTTCTCCTGCATTTGAAGCTAATAACCACAGTAATTCAAACTCATGTGAGGTCAATACGATTTCTACACCGCTTAACTTTACAATACGACTGGTTTTATCTATTGATAAATCACCAAACTTAAGCTCCTCAATGGCTTTTACGCTAGGCTGTCCACGTCGCAATAATGCACTAATTCGAGCCAACAACACGCGCGGCTCCGCAGGTTTAATAACGTAATCGTCAGCCCCGAGCTCTAGGCCAATAACTTGGTCAAAATCTTCGCCCTTTGCAGTAAGCATTAAAATAGGTAAGGTGTATTTGTCGCGTACTTGGCGGCACACGCTAAAGCCATCTTTTCCTGGCAGCATCACATCTAGAATGATTAAATCAACATCGTTTTCACTCAGGTAAGGAAACACTTCGTCTCCGCGATCTAATACGTCAACTTCTAAGCCATTATGCTCAAGATAGTCTTTGGTTAATTGTTGCAACCCTAGGTCATCTTCAACAAGTAATATCTTTGGCATTTATTGCTCCTAAATTAAAAAAAGCTCCAAGGTGAGCGTAGCCGATGTTTCTTCTTCGTGTATGCAGTTTGCACTTCTACTTGCACACTCGCTAATGATACACCTGTAAGGGGATTAATCAGGGAGTATATGGTCTCCACCTGAACACGCGCTTTATAACTAAGTTGCCCTTTTTTTACCCCTTGCCAACATTTCAATTGAGTATCTTGCTGGTATAAACACACATCGATTGGCTCAGGCAATTGCCACTTAAATTTTAACTCAAGATCACAGAACTCTTGTTGTTCGGAAACCACACAGACTTTGGGTGATACGTTAAGTGAAGGGGCTTTTGCAACACTTGGGTTGCTAAAAAATGAAGCTGCAAACACAACCAACATAAAACACTTCATATTAAAATGTATGTTCGAATCCTATAAAGGCGGTCATTGAATAGTCATGTTCAAATAGCGGGCTACTATCCATTGCTGAATAGTCATAATATGCTAAATGAAAACGAAGTGCGTTGGCTTTACCTACCGGCCAACGGGCGTCGATTTTAGCATAAGGTTGCCAGCTACTACCAACTTCTATTTTACCATATGAAAATTCTGCGCTGTTTAAGCCATAAAAGTAATTATTTAGTTTGGCTGATTTGTAGTTAACGCCTAACGTCGATTTAAGTTTTAACAACTTAAGATCAAAATGGTATTGCCATTGTAATGATCCTCTGTAGCTATTATAAACACTATTTACATCATGCAATAATTGCGCAGAAAATACCTGTTGTTGTTTTACAAAAACATAACTGACGCCAGCATCCAGTACTACTCGTCTTTTTTGAATATTATTAATATTAATCTGGCGCGGAGATTCAACATCTTGTGATTCTAATATTTCGTTATTAGACATTGTTGTGAGCGGGAATATATTTTGCGGGTGCCAATCAATAAAAAACCGTGATTCTGGGTTAATCTCAGACACAAAGCTAATGTTATGCGTATCACTTTGTATAAAAGAGTAGCCTAAACGACCGTTATCAAAAAACCAATTTTGGCCATAATAAGCCACTTGTGGGACAACCACTAAAGGAATATTGTCTGCTCCATATAAAGGATTACTGATCACCCCTCCCCCTAAGCTGACACTCATTTTAAGTTCATCAGTAGTGATATTTTGCTGCGCCTGAGCAATCGCATTAGCGCTAAACAACACCAATAAAATGCATATTTTTATTCTCAGATGTAACGCCATGGAGTTATTCACTAGTTTATAAAGTGGCTTTGACCCTATAGTAGCAAGTAGTATAAGTACAAGCTCTAGAAGGTTACAATCATTAACAAATTTGATACAAACGGAACACGTTTACAAATTGGCGGCTATTTCAACTCGATTTCGACCATGAGTTTTAGCTAAATAAAGTGCTCTATCGGCCTTTTCTACTAACAAACAGCTCTTACTAAAGGGCTCCATTAAAGCAATACCAAAACTTGCTGAGATATTACGTTTATTATTGCTATCTTCTTTTTTACGAATGGTTAATTTAGCAATACTCAAACGCAACTGATTACAAAATGTCATCGCATCATTAATGCTATCAAAGTAACCCGTAATACAAAATTCTTCACCACCGTAACGATAAGCATTATATTCATCTTGCACACTATTTTGCACTTTTTGGGCAACAAGCTTGAGAACCTCATCACCTTTTTGATGGCCAAAATCATCATTAAAACGCTTGAAGTGATCAATATCTAACATTATTAACACGGCTATCTTAGCTTGCTCATCTTGTGAAGATGCATGAAGGCAAAACTCAACTATATCGGTATCAAATTTACCGCGATTTAATAACCCCGTTAGCGAATCTTTATCAACCGCTTCTTGAGTCATAGTGAGGGCTTCTTTTAAATCTTTAATCTCATTATATGCTTGCGCTAATTTAGTTTGGAAGCCGCGAGCATAATCTTGCATTGCAATTGATTCGTCTGTTAAACGCTCTACACAAGAGAGAATTTCATTAAATGAGTTTATACTAGAGAGTGTTTTTAACTCATTTTGTGAGTCAACTAACGAGGAGGTAAAACTTTTTGAATATTGAATAGAATCACTCAAATCAAACTGTACTTGCTCTACCGTATTATGAAATCTTTCAGACATTTGTTGGAAAAACGCTAACTCTTCATCATTTATATATTTATCGAATATTTCCTGTGCACTTTGAGCAGAACAAGTATTGTGCTGACCGATAACTCTATCAAGCTCTAAATTTAGTTGTGGATTATCGCCCTGTACATAACAATACCAAATTGCATAATTAATCGGCGTTACCGCCATTTTGTACTTCACCATAAGCGGAATGGCTTTTTTTAAACACTGGGCAGAATGAGCAAGTGAGGCAGTATTATCCATAATCGAAACTCTCAGACATCACAACAAAGATGTTAATAAACACATAAGTATTAGCGGTTTATATTAACAGTTTTTTATCATTCAACAAGCCTATATTATGTTTTCCCCCATATTTTGAGCAATATTCCACAGCGCACTAATCGCAGGATCATTTAATTCTTTGTGTAATACCGCCAAGCCAATTTTAAACCCTTGTGGGGGCTCATCTTTACTATCCAAAATCTGAACTTTATCGTTTAAAGGGCTATTATCGAGAACAATTTTTGGGATCATGGCCACACCTAAGCCCAAACTCACCATAGATACCATAGCCTCATGCCCAGCGACTTGTGCATAGATTTTTCCTTGCACGTTACTTTTTCGCCACCACTGCTCTAACCTTTGTCGTGAAAACCCTTGTTCAGCAACAATAAATTCAAGCTCTGACCAATCAATAGTCTCGCTGTTATTAGCTAGTTTTTCTGTGATCGGACATTGAATAGTGGGCGCAATTAATACCAGTGGCGAATAACCAATATCTACAAATGCAATTTGTGCAGGTAATTTACTGGGCCTAGCTGCAATAGCCATGGATTCGTGACCGTCTAATACACGATTTATTGCCAGAGCAGGGTCGCCCGTATTTAAGGTGATTTCAATATGCTGATGCTGAGCCCTGAGCTGCTCCAAAATATGATGCAAAAAACTATAAGATGCAGTAACAGAGCAATAAAGGCTCACATTGCCATAAATATGTTGTTGCGGTTCGTTTAAATTGGCCTTAAAACGCTGCCAATTACTGAGCGTTGCACTAGCATACTCCTTAAATGCAACGCCTTCGCGAGTAAGTTTGACACTGCGATTATCTCGCTGGAACAGCATCACCCCTACTTCATCTTCTAACTGCTTAATATTACGACTTAAAGTAGGCGCACTTATGTGGCACAACTCACTGGCACGAGAAAAATGAAGCGTTTTTGCCAACGCCAAAAAGTAATGTAAATGCTTATGATCCATAACAACACCAGTATTTCAAATTATGAAATACTTTAATTCAAATATATCATTTTACGCAAGAAGATATTTTTCATATGGTTATTCCAAGCAAAGCAAATGCAATGCATCTAACAAATTGAATTAATAGGAACCTTAATCATGGCAAATTATTTTAATAGCTTACCTTTACGTGAACAATTAGCGCAACTAGCACAATGTGAGTTTATGGGGGCAGACGAATTTAACGATGGTGTTGCTGCACTCAAAGGTAAAAAGTTAGTGATTGTAGGCTGTGGCGCACAGGGCTTAAATCAAGGCTTAAATTTACGTGATTCGGGTTTAAATGTAGCCTATACACTGCGTGAATCAGCGATTGCTGAGCGTCGTCAGTCATTCTTAAATGCATCGGAAAATGGTTTTAAAGTGGGAACATATGAAGAATTAATCCCAACAGCCGATGTAGTACTTAACTTAACACCTGATAAGCAACACACTGCGGTTGTTAATGCCATTATGCCATTAATGAAACACGGCTCAACGCTTGCTTACTCACATGGCTTTAATATTGTTGAAGAAGGCATGCAAGTTCGTGAAGACATTACCGTTATTATGGTTGCTCCAAAATGTCCGGGGTCAGAAGTACGTGAAGAGTATAAACGCGGCTTTGGTGTACCGACACTCATTGCGGTTCATCCAGAGAACGATCCTCAGGGTCATGGCTTGGCACAAGCAAAAGCCTATGCCGCAGGTACAGGTGGTCATCGTGCGGGAGTACTTAAATCATCGTTTATTGCTGAGGTTAAGTCTGACTTAATGGGTGAGCAAACCATTCTGTGCGGCATGCTACAAACTGGCTCTATTCTATGTTTTGATAAAATGATTGATAAAGGCGTTGATGCTGGTTATGCCTCAAAGCTAATTCAATATGGCTGGGAAGTGATCACAGAAGCACTTAAGTATGGCGGCGTTACCAATATGCTTGACCGTCTGTCAAACCCTGCCAAAGTAAAAGCGTTTGAATTAAGTGAGCAGCTAAAAGTAATCATGCGTCCACTGTATAACAAACATCAAGATGACATTATCGATGGCACATTTTCACGAGTAATGATGGAAGACTGGGCAAATGATGACGCTAACTTATTAAAGTGGCGTGCTGAAACTGCAGAAACTCATTTTGAAAAAACCCCAGCGAGTGATGTAGAAATTACTGAGCAAGAATTTTTTGATAACGGCATTTTAATGGTAGCCATGGTTAAAGCTGGCGTAGAGCTGGCATTTGAAACCATGACTGCAGCCGGTATTATTGAAGAATCTGCCTATTATGAGTCATTGCATGAAACGCCGTTAATTGCTAACACCATTGCACGTAAAAAGCTGTTTGAAATGAATCGTACTATTTCCGATACGGCAGAGTATGGCTGTTACTTATACAACCATGCATGTTTGCCACTACTACAAGAGTTTATGCAAGATATTGATACCGATGTTATTGGCAGAGGCTTAAATGAGCAAAGTAACCAAGTAGATAATCAAACATTGATTCAAATAAATACCGCACTGCGTGAACACCCTGTTGAAAAAGTGGGTGCTAAATTACGCGGCTATATGTCGGCAATGAAAAAAATAGTGTAACTCTATAACCCTAGAACTTTCAATTGTTAGAAGCTAAGCCCATTTGCTTTTTGCTGTGGGCTTTTTTTATTTAAATGTAAATTATTCATCAATAGCCGAAAATAAATAATGTGCTAGAATAATCGCCTCATTGCCTCAGTTGTAAATATATAAGCACTACCATGACGATACAAAATCTCTCTATTACTCAAAAAATAACAGCGCTTGGAAGCATTATTGCTATTTGTGTTGCTGTATTAATTGGTTTGACGTCTTTGCATAACTCAAAGAATATTATTGAGCAACGCATGATCGAATCAGAACTGCCAAGTAAGCTGCAAACAATCAGTAATCATATTGGTGGGGAGATCAATGAACTTTTAGGCGCAGCACAGCAGCTTTCTGCCAATACCTTTATTTTAGATTGGGCAAACTCTGGCAACACCAACGATGCGTTGTTACTAAAAGAACTCAATCGTTTGGTTGAGCAATATGACCTTGCCACCGCTTCGTGGGCTAATAAAAACACCGCGCAATATTGGAACCAAGATGGCTTTTTACGTGTTTTAAAAAATGATGCTGCAGATGGTTGGTTTTTTGCTTTTACTCAATCTAAACAACCTTATTCAATCAGTATTTATCAGGAAGCTGCAAACGATGTAAAAATGTTTGTTAATCATCAGCAGCTTAATGGATTCGGCTTAGCGGGATTAGCAAAAAGCATTACTGATATGCAAAAACTGCTACAGCAGTTTAAAATTGAACAGTCAGGGTTTGTATTTATTGCCGATAAAAATGGCTTAATTCAGCTACATAAAGATGCAGCTAAAGTCGCTAAGGTTAATATAGATAGTATTTACAGTGCTAATATTCATCACAAATTACTTGATGAAAACGGTTTTGCTTTAGAAGAAGTAAATATTAACGGACAAGCCACGCTGATTGCTGCCACACCAATTAAAAACACCGACTTATTTGTGTTAGCTCAAGTACCAAAAAGTGAAGTATTCGCAAGTGTAAACACCCTAGAGTGGCAAATATTCACATTCACTATCATGACAGCACTTATCGCAAGTGTGATCAGTTACTTGTTAGCTCGCTCTTTAGCCTCACCGTTATCAAAAATGGCAGAGTTGTTTTCTCGTTTAGGTCGAGGTGATGCTAATTTAGCGTATCGTCTACCCACATCACCTCAACCTGAACTCAATAATTTGACGTCGGGCTTTAATCAGTTTATTGAAAAGATAGAAACCGCCATTGTGCAAGTAGCTGATGAAAGCCATGGTATTCGTCAAAGCTCTGATCATGTCTTTGCACAAGCAAAACAAAACTCGTTAGCGCTGGATAAACAAAAAGAGCAAACTATTTCGGTTGCTGCAGCGATTAATGAAATGGGCGCTACCGTGCAAGAAATAGCACAAAGTGCAGCGAATGCAGCTAAGTTAACTAACGATAGCCGCGATAATACCAAACAAAGCCATCAACAAGTACTACAAAGCCAAACGACAATATCAGCTCTTGCCAGCGATATTGATGGTATTACCGAGCAAGTTGCACTGCTTTCTAAAAAGACCATAGATATTGCCAGTATTGTAGATTCAATTAGAGGGATTTCAGAGCAGACCAACTTACTTGCACTTAATGCAGCCATTGAATCTGCACGTGCAGGTGAGCATGGTCGTGGTTTTGCAGTCGTTGCAGATGAAGTAAGAGCTCTGGCGAATCGTACGTCGCAATCAACCACTGAAATTCAATCAATGATTGAAGAGCTTACTCAAATTTCAGATGATGTTGTAAATGATATCAGCCAATCGAAAGGTAAAGCCCAACAAAGCGTCAGCGCAATGCAAAGCTCGGTTGAGTTGCTTAATACGATTACTGAAACAGCGAATGAAATTAACGACATGGCAACTCTAATTGCCACAGCCACCGAGCAGCAAAGTAGCGTTGTAAATGATGTCGGTCGAAGTATTGAGCAAATTAGTGAGATCAGTGATAAATCAATGAGTGAACAAATCAACACCGAACAAGCAATTCGCGATTTAGCCACCAGTGCACAAACACTTGATGCGCTAGTAGCCACGTTTAATCAGCAGCGTTAAACAGTTTGTTACATTAAAAAATAACCTCTGTATGAAATAACCACTATACTTGAGTGTGTTTTTTGTACAGAGGTGTGTATGAGTGCTGTTCAAGCTAAACATTATTTACTGGCTGCTTGTTTGCTGAGTTTAAGTGCGTGTAGCACTACATATAACGCCAATTTAAGCACGCCCCCCCCTATTATTACTCCCCCAATGCAACTTAAACAGCAGCTTGTAGAGTCTGAACAGCAAATATTTCAACTCGATAAGAGCCTTAAACAACAATTAAGTGCTTACGTACAAACAAATAAATCGGCTGATGAAATTGCCTATAGTCTACTCAGTTTTTTACTCTCAAATGGTGATAACTCACTATCTTATCAATCTACTGGCACACAAACGGCGTCTCAAAGCTATCAAGATTTAAATGCTAACTGTCTTTCCCTCTCTATTTTAGCGTATAGCTTAGCCGAACATTTAGGCCTGAAGGCTCGCTTTCAGAAAGTACATATTCCTGAGTACTGGGCGTTAAATCGAGGGTTTAATTTACTCACTGGGCACATAAACATTGCTATAGACAATAAGACTAAATTCAAAGACAGCTCACTTGTTTATCAGCGTAATAAGCGTTTAATCATTGATTTTGATCCTAATAGCCGACAAGCTCGTTTTGCAACTTCATCGCTGTCAAAAAAACGAGTGACCGCCATGTTTTATAACAACAAAGGCGGCGAGGCACTGATTAATAGGCAGTTTGATTTAGCTTATAGTTATTTTAAAGCAGCTATCAATACCGACTCTTCATTTAGTGCCAGCTGGGGGAATTTAGGAGTACTCTTTAAACAATTAGATGACCTCCAACAAGCTGAGAAAATGTATCATTTTGCCATTGCCTTAAACGCCAATGATAATACTGCGCAAGGTAATTTAGCATTATTATATAAACTCACAGATAGAGTAGCCGAAGGCGAAAAGCTATTGGCAAAACTTGACAAAAAGCGCCAAACTAACCCTTACTATCATATATCGCTTGGTAACAGTGACTATGTAAGTGGTGACTATACAAATGCGATTAGTCATTATAAAAAAGCTAACGCTATGTCGCCAACATTACATGAAAGTCACTTTGGGTTGGCGCGCAGTTACTTTAAATTAAGTAATATAACTAAAGCGGAGTTTCATCTACGTAAAGCTAGAAAAAAAGCAGACTTCATTCATCACAAACAGCGCTATGACAATAAGCTCATTGCATTAAAATCACTTACTGCGAAGGCGAATCATTATTAAATTATTTAGCTTAACCTGCATCGTTTTTTTTATAAGTTGGAGCGGCCTTTGTAAACAGATTGAGCCGCAATTATTGACTGATTTAACTATACTAACCAGCCCAGAATTAGCTGGTAGAAAAACGAATAGCCATGCAGCATTACTCACTAGGGAGTATTTAAAAACACGCTTCAAAGGGCATCAACTCACAGTAAGTGAACAACCTTTTACTTATTCCTCAGGGCTGTTTTCTAACGCACAAGGCGTTAATATTATTGCCACTAATACTGTAAAAGATTTACCTGTTATTGTTATTACTGCGCATTATGATCATTTAGGTCTACAAGCAGGAAAATTACACCCAGGTGCTAACGATAATGCCTCGGGTGTTGCTGCATTACTTTATTTATCGAATGCGCTAACGGTTTCTTCTTCATATCGCTTTATGTTTGTTGCAACAGACGCTGAAGAAAATGGTTTACACGGCAGTGAGCACTTTGCCAAAACAATGCGCCAACTCCCAATTGTTTTAAATATTAACTTAGATATGTTGGCAGTTAAAAAGTCACATAAGCGGTTATACGCACTAACAAGTCGCGCATTAAAAAGCCAGCTTAACCCTTTACTTACTCAGATTAACGGTGACAAGATCAAATTAAAGCCTGTTTATTCATCACGAAAAATGAGCCGACTCACCAACACTAAACAAATCGACTGGCACAGAGCCAGCGACCATTATTCATTCGCTAAACAAAAAATCCCGTATGTGTACTTTTCTATGGGGGCAGATAACTTCCATCATAGTACTAAAGATACGCTCGAAAATATAAATACTCCCCTCTATCAAGAAGCCGTATTGCTAATTGAGGCATTTATTAATCAGCTTTTGACAAGCCCTGTGGTATTAAGGCCCCCTTTAAAAGCAGCAACATAAGCCTCTTTTTTTGCTCGTGGAAGTTTTTTAATCGCATACTCTAATTTGCTCGCGTCGCTTTTAGTACCTACTTGTTGTTGATGAATGAGCACCAGCGGCCCTTTACCTTTGAGGTTTTTTGCCCCTTTACCTGCTTGATGAGTAGCGATACGTCGGGCTACATCAACCGTAATGCCGGTATACCAATGACCAAACCGTGTTTGCACAATATAAAGTGACCAAGTCGCCGGTTTATTTTTACTATTGCTCAACTCATTGTTTAAACTTTTTTGATTACTAATGGTCAAAACCTCGCCCTAACACGCTAAACAAAAACAATTACTCAAAAGGGTTTTACCTTGAGTAACTAATCGGTATCATGCAGATTATAAAAAATAAGGATCACAACTAACAATGCAGTCGTTAAAAACTTTGTCTCTTTGGCTTATCGTCGCTTTAACGCTTAGTTCAGCCGCAGGTTGTTCTAGCTGGGTATACAGAATCAACATCCCTCAGGGTAACTTTTTAGAACAATCAGACGTTGATAAGCTTCGCGTTAATATGACTCGCGAACAAGTACTATACGTACTAGGCAGACCCATTGCCGAAGACGCCTTCGATAAAAATACTTGGCGTTATGTATACAGCTTTAATAAAGGACGTGCCAATGAACAATATAAATCATTAGTATTAAACTTTGAAAATGAGAAGCTAGTTACGGTATCGGGCGACTATGAGCAACCAGAAAACTTTACAACACCTTTAGAGCAATAAGAAGCTATTAAAGTGTTGTTAAAAAAGGTGAGCATGGCTCACCTTTTTTGTGTCTAACGATCTAACGGCCGGCCACCAGTGACTTTATTAGCACGGCCCTCTTCTTTGGCTTTTTCAGCACGTTTTCTGCGAGCATCTTTAGGATCGGCAATTAATGGGCGGTAAATTTCAATTCTGTCGCCATCTTTAAGCTCATGATTAAGCTTTACCGTTCTGTTCCATACGCCTAAAGTTAAATCGGTTGCATCAATCTCAGGGCACTTTTTAATAATCCCTGACTGTATTACTGCTTGCTCAGCCGTTGTACCTTGCAGCACTTCTATATTTAACGTGGTTGCCTTAGTGGGTAACGCGAACACAACTTCAATATTTATCATGCACGTTCTCCGTACACGGTTTTTGCACGTTGAGTAAATGCACTCACCATGTTTTTAGCCACATCATTAAAAATTTTACCAAACGCTAGCTCTATTAGCTTACTTGAAAACTCGAACTCTAACTGTAAATTAACCTTACACGCCTGCGCATCTAATTGCTGAAAGTGCCAGCGACCTTGTAGGGTTTTAAAAGGGCCATCAACCAAGCGAAGCATCACTGTTTGCTCATCAATTAGCGTATTTTCAGTGGTAAACCATTTTTTTATACCGGCTTTGGATATTTCTAAACTAGCGGTCATGTTATTATCATGCTGCTTAATAATTTTTGAGTCTGAACAATTAGGTAAAAACTGTGAATAGGCTTCTACATCATTGACTAGATCAAACATCTCTTTAGTGCTGTACATAACCAGCGCGCTTTTTTCTATTTGTGGCATACTCACTCCCAACTGTGTGCAGGAATTTTAGCAAGCTTTGTGCGTTTCCCCAAACTTTCATCGCGCTTAAATTAATCCTTCGCTTTTGCATATATAATTTAAAAAATCGATGTAAAACATCTTGTATAACGTATATTATAGGGCACTATGGCTAAGAAAAATTCATCAAAATCGACAAGTAATACCATCGCGCTAAACAAAAAAGCGCGACATGAGTATTTTTTACACGACAAGTTTGAAGCAGGTGTTGAACTCCAAGGCTGGGAAGTAAAAAGTATCCGAGCAGGTAAGGTAAATATCTCTGAAACTTACATTCATCTTAAAAACGGTGAAGCATTTTTATTAGGTAGTACCATTCAGCCTTTAAATAGTGCATCAACACATGTTATTTGTGACCCGCTACGTTACCGTAAATTACTACTAAGCAGGCGTGAACTTGACCGCTTAGTTGGTGCAACTGAACGTGATGGTTATTCATTAGTTGCCACCGCTATGTATTGGAAAAAATGCTGGGTGAAGCTTGAATTCCATTTAGCTAAAGGTAAGAAAATGCATGACAAACGTGAAGATGGTAAAAATAAAGATTGGTCCCGTGAAAAAGAACGTTTAATGAAACACAAAGTTTAAATAAAGACGCCTAACATCATGTTAGGCGTTTTTTTGATTAAATTTTTAAGAAAATACAAATTAAAGTCGCTCAGTGATTTATTTTTTAATAATGACCAAAGCACTCTCCCGCACCAGATAGCGAGTATCCCATTGTTTTTCATTATTGAGAAAATCAGTATATATTCGTGCCGATAATAAAATCAGCTTTGCAGTCAATTGATAACAGTTAAGTTACATGGTATTAATAATTCGGCTTGAAAAAACAAGTAAATTATAACATATCAACAAGGACTTAAGGATGAAGCAATCAATTGCATTTACACCGAGCTTAATCATCGGTGCTACTATCGCATTGTCAGCAGGTTTTAGTACAACAACTTAAGCTGCACAGCAGACTGCAGAAAAAGTAGAACGTATTCAAGTAACAGGCTCTCGTATCAAACGTTCCGATATCGAAGGCCCATCGCCAGTACAATCCATTAATAAAGAAGACATCGAAAACATGGGTTATGACAACCTACAACAGCTTCTTGAAAGAATGCCTGTTGCAGGTAATGGTACTTTTTCAACCCGTGGCAATAACCAAGACTCAACCGCTAATGGTTCAGCCGCCGTCAGCCTTCGTGGTTTAGGTGCTGATGCTACGTTGGTACTTATTAATGGTCGTCGTGTTGCTATAAGCGCATTTGCTGAAGGGATCACCAACTCATTTGTTGACATAAACAGCATTCCTGTTTCAGCAATTGAACGTATTGATATTTTAAAAGATGGCGCATCAGCAATCTATGGCTCTGATGCCGTAGCAGGTGTTATAAACGTTATCTTGAAAAAAGACATCGACGGTATTGAAGTTAATTTAGGTTACGGCGGTACAGATGGCCCTAACTATGAAGAAACCACGGCTAGCATTGTTTGGGGTACAACGAGTGCAAAAAGTAGTGCGTCCGTTATTATTGATTACTTTAAAAACACGTCTTTATCATCAGACGAAATGGGACGTTTAGGTACTGCTAATCAATCTCCTTATGGCGGCCAAGACTTTCGTTCATCACGTGGCTTCCCGGGCTACTTTTACGTAGATGGCGTTAAAACAATCGACCCTGCATGTCCTGCTGAAAATGCAACATCAAGTGGTAGTTGCTTATTTGACTATGGTCCATTCGGCTATATTGCCCCTGCATCAGAACGTGTAGGCGCAATTTCACAATTTGAATACCGCTTCGACAATGGCATCACCGGCTTTTTAGAAATGGCTGTACAGCATAACAGCTCAGTTGCAGCTGGCGCACCAACGCCACTTGATGAAGATGCGGGTTTAACCGTACCAGGGAATCATCCAAATAACCCATTTGGTCAAGATATAGAAATTGGTCGTTACAGAACAGTGGATGCAGGCGCGCGTCAATGGGATATCGAATCAGACACATTACGTTTTGTTGCTGGTTTAAAAGGTGAAATTAACGACTGGAGCTGGGAAACAGCGGTACAAAAAGGGCGTAGCAAGTCATTACAAACAGGGGATCGTTCACAAGGTTGGGTTCGCACCGACTTTTTACAACAAGAGATTGACGCAGGTAACTACAACCCATTTGGCGGCACTTACAACGATCCGGCTGTTGTTGACAGAATCACAACGAGCTTGGTTCGCCAAGGTGAGTCTCATATGACGTCGTTCGATGCTAACATTTCAGGTGAAGCATTTAACTTTGGTGATGATGTTGTCATGATGGCGGCCGGTATTGAATACCGCGAAGAAGACGTAACTGATACGCCAGATGATCAATTTCAACGTGGGTTAATCTTTGGTACCGAGTCAGTTTCAGCTGCCGCAGAGCGCGACCAATACGCTGCCTATGTAGAGTTTTCAATTCCACTTGCTGAGAACTTAGAACTACAACTTGCAGGTCGTTATGATGATTACAGTGACTTTGGCACTACGACAAACCCTAAAGTCGCTTTACGCTGGGCACCTAGTGATGAAATCACGGTTCGCGGTTCTTGGGCGCAAGGCTTTAGAGCACCTTCACTTGCACAAGTAGGTTTAGGGCCATCTCAAGAGAGTCAGTTCTTTATTGATAATTACCGCTGTGATGCAACAGGTAAAGATTGTGACCCGCTAGATTACAACATTGAATTTGCCGGTAACCCAGATTTAGAAGCTGAAGAATCTGAATCTTGGAATGTCGGCTTCATTTGGGCACCCACAACTGACTTTGGTTTAAGTATTGATGTGTGGAGTATCACCCAAGATAATAAAATTGATGAGCAAGAGTTTGGTCCAATTTACAACTCAGAGTGTAATAACCAAAATAGTACGGTATGTGTACGCTTACCACCATCAGGTACTGACAGCCTAGGAACTATTCAAAAGATATTCAGTACTTTTGAAAATGTATCATCACAAGAAGTTTCTGGCGTTGATATTTCAGCAAACTACAATCATTCACTGGATGAGTTAGGCTTACTAAAATTCAATTTAGAATGGGCTTACCAAGATAAATTTGAAAAAGACGGCCGCGATTACACTGGTGAATATGGCTACCCAGAGCACCGTTGGATTTTCTCAACAAACTGGGAAATTGGCCAATTCAACACGAATATGAACATTAGTTATGTGGGTGAGTTTGAAGATACGCCAGATATCGATTTCGATGGCAACTTAGACTTCGATAGTAATACATCGCGCACTGTTGATTCTCAAGTATTGGTTGATTTACAAACATCATACCGTATTACTGAGTCTGCAAAAGTATCGCTAGGTGTTAATAACTTATTTGATGAAGAGCCACCATTTGCAATTGGTGACGGTGATTCAGATCTGTATGGTTACGCATCGGGTGTACACAACCCTCGAGGTCGTTACATTTACACTAAAGTGAGCTTTTCGTTTTAATTAAAAGCAATAAAAAACCGCCAATATGGCGGTTTTTTATCTTAAACTAAAGGGCTAGATTATAGCTCGCCTTCGTTTTCAGATAAGAATTTAGCTACGCCTTCAGGGCTTGCATCCATTCCTTTTTTACCTTCAGTCCAACCAGCAGGACATACTTCGCCATGCTCACTGTGGAATGCTAATGCATCAACCATGCGGATCATTTCGTCGATGTTACGACCAAGTGGTAAATCGTTAACTACTTGGTGACGTACGTTACCTTCTTCGTCGATTAAGAAAGAACCACGAAATGCAACGCCGGCTTCTGGGTGCTCAACGTCGTATGCTTTACAGATCTCGTGTTTAACGTCTGCAACTAGTGCGTATTGAACTTTACCAATACCGCCGTCTGCTACAGCCGTGTTACGCCATGCGTTGTGTGAGAACTGTGAATCGATTGAAACACCAATTACTTCTACACCACGTTTTTGGAATTCTGCATAACGCTTATCAAAAGCAATAAGCTCAGAAGGACATACAAAAGTGAAATCTAGTGGGTAGAAAAAGATTACTGCTTTTTTACCTTTGATTTTTTCGTGAAGGTTATAGCTATCTACAATCTCACCGTTACCTAGAACAGCTGCAGCGGTAAAGTCTGGTGCCTGGCGGCCTACTAATACACCCATTTTATTCTCCAAATATTTTGAGTTTATTGTCAATTGCTTACGCAATACTGATAGTAATATGGGCACTAATTTTTAAATTACAATAGCACCATATCTAATTAATCATTATTCTATGGCTATCAAAAATAAATTAACAATCGTATTTATAGATAGCGCCGTTCTAAAATAGCGAACGCTTGATAAACACACGGATTATTGTTCATAAAAAAACCTGCTTAAAGCAGGTTTTTTTTCTAATCCATAATGTCGCTAGGCATATCACCGCGAATATGTTGCCATATTTCACCGGTTTGATGACCATACTTACGCATCATGAATATCGCACCATCGTGCTCTTTATTCTCAGCAAGCTTAGTTAGATCTTTATAGAATTGACGTGCAAGCTCACGAGTGCGAGGATCTGAAAAGTAATGACAACCAATCTTAGAATAAAAGCCTTTGAAACCATTAAGAATAAGCACATAAATGCGATTGTTACCAGCAACAGCTAACTCATGGTGCACTTTATAGTCATAATCAGCAAATGCTTGCGCACTGTCTTCTAGTTCATCACTTTGCGATAAAATTTCAATAACGCGCTCTGGTGCAAGCTTTATTGCTGCACGGGTGTAAATTGCGCTGATGTTGGTGCGTGCTGAAAGTAACTGATCGGTCAACTCTGGCATTTTGTCTTCGTCTAAACGGGCCAGTGTTTCAAGAATATTTAACCCTGACGTTTCCCAAAAATTATTTACGCGAGTAGGTTTACCATGTTGTATTGTTAACCAACCGTCTCTTGCTAATCGTTGTAACACTTCACGCAATGTGGTTCTAGTAACACCAATTAACTCTGAGAGTTCACGCTCAGCTGGCAGAATTGAACCTGGAGGGAAATCACCATTCCAGATTGACTCTACTATGTATTCCTCAGCAAATCCTGCTGGGCTTTTCGCTTTAAAAATTCTCATTCAATTCCTACTCGAATTAATTCACATTACATCGCTACATACGATTAACTGACTGATTGTACCAGACAAGTCACAACTAACAAGTAAAGTAAGTTAAATTACCTAGGTATGTGATTAAAAGGGTAACTTTACTGGTAGAAATTAAACGCAATATGAATGCCCACCTATTATTCATACGAGACAGTTTGACTAGCTCTTACAACTGGATTAACTTGATGGCTCTGGGGAAAGTCATGTAACAGAGTATCCCTAACTTTGAGGTGCGAAAAGCTTTCATAGCTCCTCGCTTTTTCCTTTTACTTGCCCCGCTGTTTATCCTAAGTCATAATCTAAGCCCTTATTTAAATACGGAATTGTTATGAACTGGCTTGCTAATCTAAGTACTCAGCGTACACCTTGGTTATTATTCAGTGGGATTGTTTTTCTGCTTGAAGTTACTGCACTTTTCTTTCAATACAACATGGGGTTAGCGCCATGCATTATGTGCATATACCAGCGCACCGCAGTATTAGGCCTACTTTTTGCGGGTATGATTGGAGCCAGTAAACCAAACAGCCTCATAGTACGTATTGTCGCTTATGCTGTTTGGGGGATTTCAAGTGTATGGGGGTTACTAATAGCCCGTGAGCACATTGAAATGCAAACAACCACAGACCCATTTGCATTTAGCTGTGAATTTGAGCCAAACTTTCCAGAATTTATACCGTTACATCACTGGATACCGCAGTTTTTTGAAGCGACAGGTGACTGCGGAAATATAGATTGGCAATTTGCCAGCCTAAGTATGCCAGCGTGGATGGAAATTATTTTTGTACTCTTTACCGCCACACTGTTTATATTAGTGGCCAGTCGATTAATTACTAAAAAGTCACTTTAATATGTTTACTTTTTTTTCAAGCCAAGTTGATGAGCTTAAACATTTAAAAGTTCGTCAACGACAAACTGTTATAGCTATCTCTTTAAGCATGCTATCACCCAGTGACAGGGTCTTTATACGCATACTAAAGCTGATGCTATTAAGCCCATTCTTTTTAATATTTACTCTTTTCGAAGGTTGGTTACTGGTGCCCTTTTTAATTGTAGCTGGGTTGAGCTATCCGCTATTAACAGCACCAGTAGATATTAACTTTGCTAAAAAGCACCTTGGTGCTGCCTTAAAACAGTTTGATCAGGGCGCATAGCGCCCTTTTTAGTTAAAACGTCACCTTTCCATCAAGTTTGGCTAGCATTTTTTTACCCACCCCTTTTACTTTAGCTAGATCTTCAAGTGATGCGAAATCACCATTAGCTTCTCTATAATCGATAATTGCCTGTGCCTTTTTCTTACCGACACCTGGTAACTTAATTAACTGTTTTAAATCAGCACTATTAATATTAACCATGGCTGATTGCATCTGCTCTGATAACATATCGCTTTGCGCAAAGGTGGTACCCATAGGTAATAAACATAAAGCAGCTGCTAACGAGATTATTTTAATTAATTTCATACTATTTCCTTTTGCGTTCCTACATGAACATTCGTTGATTATTTACACCCAGCACTTTTACATAACGTTGTGGTTACTAAGTACTAACGGTAACAATCACTCCTTGCGACTCCTTTACTGCAACGCGTTATAAAGTGACTTAATAAATAAAGTAGAGTCAGCCTTTATTGTCAACTAAGCTGCAGATAAACTAAGGCTAAAGCTTGCAAAATAACGCGCAAGCTTGTACTGTACATAAAAACAGTAATCTAATGATTTAAAATAATCATATTGCCACGTAAGTAAGCAGGAGAAATCATGGCTGTTGTTGTTAAATATGTTGTAGAACGAAACGGAGTCGAGCGCATGACGTTTACTACTAAAAAAGAAGCTGATGCCTATGACAAAATGCTCGATATCGCCGAGTCACTAGAGCTAATGCTTGAAAAAGTAGATGTGCCGCTAAGTGAACAACAAGTTGAGTCGCTTGCACTTGAGATTGCGAAAAGTAAAGACGACTTTATGGCGGTACTTAAGGGGACTAAAGAAGTACCTGCAAAAGCTAAAAAAACAAAGTCAGATAACGTTGCAGATATAAAAGATAAAGCTGCAAGTTAGTACTTTTAAAAACCTAATAGTAATTATTAAAAAACTGAATTCGGTATTCGAATTCAGTTTTTTTTATGCCTTTAAATAATGATAGCTAAAAGCGAGTAAATCATCACTATTTGCTAATGTTAAAAGTCAGTCAATAAAAATGCCAACCAGTTAAACTGGTTGGCATTTTTTAAACCAAAACTTAGGTTAACTAATCACTTATAATGACGATTCAACTTCATCAAACAGATCAGTAATTTCCTTTTTCGGTTCAGCTGTCATAAGGCTTCCTACTACAATCGCAATACTTGCTAAAATAAAGCCAGGGACGATTTCATAGATCACGCTACTCAAACTCTCACCATTAATAGTAATAGGCGCATAAATCCACACAAGCACCGTTAGTGCACCTACAACCATACCACTGATAGCCCCTTTTAAGTTCATACGCTTCCAGTAAAGGCTAAACAATACCAGTGGACCGAATGCAGCACCGAAACCAGCCCATGCATTACTTACTAAATCTAGTATTGAACTATTGCGGTCATACGCTAAGTAGATTGCAAATAACGCAACCAATATCACGCTAATGCGCCCTACTAATACCAGCTCAGTTTGCGAAGCATTACGATTTAAGTAGATCTTATAAAAGTCTTCAGTTAAAGAACTTGAACACACCAATAGTTGCGATGAAATAGTACTCATAATCGCAGCTAAAATAGCCGCTAGTAGGAAACCGGCAATTAACGGATGGAATATTAATTCAGCTAATACTAGGAAGATTGTTTCTTTGTCGGCAATCGGCATTTGGTTTTCAATCATGAATGCTGCGCCAAATAGCCCGGTAAATACCGCACCAATAGCGGATAGCGTCATCCAAGACATACCAATACGACGCATGGTTGGCATTTCTTTTACTGAGCGAATAGACATAAAGCGAACAATAATATGCGGCTGACCAAAGTAACCTAAGCCCCACGCCATTGCAGAAATAATAGCAATGGTAGAACCGCCCGCAAACCAGTCAAGCATACTTAAAGAATGAATTTCGCTTGCTTTAGGCGAGCTTAGTAACTGCTGATAGTTTGCATTTGCTAAGGTATCCATAAAGGGTTGGTCAAGCATCATGTAGGTGGCAATTGGCACTGCCAACAACGAAATAAACATGATACAGCCTTGCACAAAGTCTGTAAGGCTAACCGCTAAAAACCCACCAAACAAGGTATATACCACTACTACACCCGTGGTGATGTATAAGCCCATTTCGTAACTCATTTGAAATGAGTTTTCAAATAACTTACCACCGGCAACAACTCCCGATGAAGTATATAAGGTAAAGAAAACAATAATTACTATTGCAGAGATAACACGTAGGATATTTTTGTTGTCATCAAAACGGTTTGCAAAGAAATCAGGGATAGTAATGGAGTCATTGGCTTTTTCAGTATAAACACGCAGTCTTGGTGCTACTAAAAAGTAGTTTGCCCATGCACCTAATACTAAACCAATTGCAATCCAAACCTTACTCAATCCAAATAAATACATTGCGCCAGGTAAACCCATTAATAACCAACCACTCATATCTGATGCACCAGCCGATAGGGCAGCTACACTGGGGGCTAAATTACGACCACCTAGCATATACCCTGAAATATCACTGGTAGATTGCTTATATGCGTATAGTCCTATTCCTAGCATTACAATAAAGTATAATGCCAGTGAAATAATCATTCCTGTTTCCAAATTCGCCTCCACTTAAAAAAGTAATAATAGGCTTGTAATCCAAATAATGACTCTTGAAATCTTATAATTAAGACAGTATTGGAATAAAAGCTTTCTACTCAACTATAACACGGTAATCGCTAATAACTCCAACCCGCTAATTTAAGTAGATAAAAAACCATCCATTCGCTTGTTTTTAAAACGAATAGAGTAAAAAACAATAAGTTTAGATTAATTAAAATTACCCAAGCCATGATATTTTATTAATAAAATTCATTTTACCGATGCTATTTTGAATGTTTTCCAATATATTATTACAATGTTAATTAATTTCTACCTTTACGGAATCTTATATGTATTTTTACGCTGCTCGCCAACCCATTTTAGATCGCAATAAGGAGCTAATTGGCTACGAGCTTTTATTTCGTGATGGGGTAGATAACGTATTTCCAAATATTGACGGCGACGAAGCGACGTCTCGCCTAATTGAAGGCAGTCAGTTTAATTTTGGCCTTGAAGATTTAACCGATAATAAACCCGCTTATATTAACTTTACCCTAGACACCTTATTAAAAGGCTACCCTACGCTATTAAATAAAGACGGGGTAGTTATTGAAATATTAGAAACCGTTCAGCCAGGAAAACGCCTGCTCGCAATAGTTAAAGATCTAAAAGAAAAAGGGTATACACTCGCTCTAGATGACTACGCGCACCAACCTGTTTGGCGCCACTTTTATCCATTTATTGATATCATTAAAATTGATTTTTTAAAGTGCGATATAGAAATCGTTAAAGCCCTCATCGAAGACTTAAAACCTTACCCTCATATTAAATTACTTGCAGAAAAAGTTGAAACCTACGAGCTTTACAACCAAGCTTTTGAACTGGGCTTTGAGTACTTTCAAGGCTTTTTCTTTTCAAAACCTGAGATGGTGCAAAGTAAAGCCTTACCGCCATCAGGCATGGCACTGGCTGAACTGCTCTATGAAACATCCAGTGTAGAAATGGATCTTAAAAAAATCACCGATGTATTTGAGCGTGATGTTAACTTATCATATAAACTACTGCGCTATTCAAACTCAGCAGCATTTACCCGCCGCTCTGAAATAAGCACTATAAAACAAGCACTAATTGTATTAGGCGCTGCTGAAATAAAAAAGCTGCTCTCTTTATTGTTTGCAGCACAAGTCTCTGCCGATAAGCCATTAGAGCTTATTAGACTGTCGTTAACGCGGGCGCGTTTTTGTGAGTTGTTAGCTATTTCACATGGCAAACTGAAAGACACAGGCATGGCGTTCTTAACTGGCATGATGTCGCTTATGGATGCGATATTAGATGAAGAAATGGACAGCGTAATGCTTAAATTACCTCTATCTAATGAGATAAAAACAGCGCTATTAAAAAATGAAGGGCTACTTGCCGAATACTTAAGTTTAGTGACTCTGTATGAGCAAGGTGATTGGCAAGCTGCGAATGACAAAGCTCAGCAACTAAACTTAGGTGATGAAGTGCCTGATGCATACCACGAAGCTCTCAATTGGGTTAGTGAGCAAATGCAGGTGATGATTGATAGCTAAGAGATCTTTGATGCCCATTAACAAAAACGCCAGCATTTGCTGGCGTTTCTATTTTAATTAAAGACTTTCTAAAAAATCTTCATCAAAATCTTCAGGCTCTTCTTTTATTGGCGGGTTACCGTCAAATAACTCGTATAATTGACGCTGAAAATAAATGTCTTTAATAAATAAGTAGGGATCTAACGAATCATTTAATAACCCTTCCTGAGCCATTAAAGACGCACGCGCTTCAACCGCTTTTAGTGCGAACACTAAAATGGTTTGTGGCGTGGTCAGTGCTATTTCAGGCAATACTAGGTTATCAACAACATCACCGGTTAAGTTACGTGCGGTAGATGGCCCCATTGCTGGGATCATTAAATAAGCACCATCACCCACTCCCCACACACCTAAAGTTTGGCCAAAGTCCTCGCTAGTTACTTCAAGCCCAAGTGAGCTGGCAACATCAAATATGCCAAATACACCCACCGTTGAATTCACTAAAAAACGTGCAAAATTAATTCCAGCACTGCTTGGTTTTCCTTGCAGGCCGGCATTTATAATATCAACGGGTGCAGTAATATTATCGGTAAAGTGCACAATACTACGACGAACAGGCTGCGGTGTAACAGTGATGTAACCCACTGCTGCTGGCCTTAAAATATAGGTATCGAGTACGTCCATATTAAAGTCATAAATGGGTCTATTTACACTTTGTAAGGGATCGCGCTCATCATATTTACTCTCGGGCACTTGAGCACAGCCCGATAAGGTGAGTAAACATAATAAAAGTAAGCCTTGTTTTAACATCTCAAATCCTTAAGGTATTAATGTATCAATGTTCAGTTGCACTTGTCGCACATCTTTACGAAGCAGTACTTCAGAGTGGCCTTCAAGCTCACCAGTACTTGGCATCACTGAATCATCATTAGAAATACGCGCAGAAATAACAATTTCATTAGCACTGGATAAATTTAGCCCCGCCATCATGGCGTTCTTGTCGCTCAGCTCAACGGTGATTGGAAAGCTATAGTCAGTCAGTTTAACAACGGCTAAAGGCATTGGTGAACCTTCAGAAGCTTTAGCAAACACAAACAAAATACCGTTACTGGGCTGTTTCTCTTCGAGTTGCTCGTCAATCTTAACCGTAACCTGAATACCCTGTACAACTCGCTGGTCGTGGCTGTTTAGCTCACTTTGCTTAGCTATTTGGCCATCAATTTCACTAATGCGCTTTGAAATCATAGCATAACGCGTATCTGACTCGTCCATACTGGCAAGAAGTACCTCAAATGCAGCTTTTGCCTGTATCCAATCCTTTCTCTCAAAAGCAATCAGCGCAAGTAACGAAATCGCATCGAGGTTATTTGGCTGTGCTTGTAGTACTTTAGAAAGCATACCCGCTGCGCGAGTCATATTTTCATCACTGCCCTCAAGTAATAATACCTGCGAGTAACTCACCAAAGCTTGCATATTATCAGAGTTCATTGACAATGCTTTATCAAATGACTGTTTTGCCATGTCAAACTCATTAAGCATTATAGCCACACGCCCTAACAGCATCCAAGCCACTTCATCGTCACCGCTTTGGCTTAACTTAGTACGCAGTGCCAATGCAAACGCTTGCAGTTCATTTTTAGTTAACGGCTCACCTTTTTGCATTACAGCGCGTTGGCCATAATCGGCCAAATTGTCCATTGCATCATGCCAAGCCGCTATTTGTTGCTGGCTGCCGGTCATTGCATAAAATATACCCGCTAACGCAATTAAAAACGCCGCCCCTGTTAAAGCAAATATACGATTATCACCACGACTATTGAGTGACTTTTCTGGTGATAATTCATTTAGCAAACGGCGTTTTAGCTCAACAATTGCCTCGCTGTGGTTTTGCGAGTCTATGCGTTGGTTGTCTAAATCAGCCTGCAGTTCAACTAAACGCTGCTCATAAATACTGATAAGCTCAGCATTAGCGTTATGAGTAATCGTTACTACGCGCTCTTTTTTTAAAAAAGGCACAATAATAAACAGCAATGCAATGAGTGTGAGTAAAGCAAAAGACGCCCACATTAGAATCATTTAACTTTGCTCCTGACGTTTATTTTGTTTAATCAACTTATTGAGCATCACTTCATCAGCGTCACTCCACGTTTGTTTTACCGACGCTTTACGCTGGCGAATAACAATAAAGCCAAAGCCTATTATTACAATGAGTACTGGCAACACCCACAGAATTAACGTAGCCGGCGTTACTGGTGGATCGTAATGAACAAAGTAGCCATAGCGGTCAATCATATAGTCAATGACTTCGTCTTTGCTTTTACCATCTTTTACTAACGCCAATACGCGATCGCGTAAATCTTTTGCAACTACGGCATCTGAATCAGCAATATTTTGGTTTTGACATTTAGGGCAGCGTAATTCCTTAGTTAGCTCTTCAAAACGAACCGCTTGATCGTTGCTATCAAACTGATAACGGTCTTGTTGAGCAAACGCAGCTAAACTAACAAATAAGCTAAGGGTTAATAAAAACAATCTCATTGCTGAAGCTCCTGCATAAGAGGCGCAAATTTAGCGCGCCAAACTCGAGGGTTTATATCACCGGTGTGGTGTAACAAAATAGTACCATTTTTATCAACTAAAAATGTTTCTGGTGCTCCAGACACCCCCAAATCTAACGCCAAAGAGCGCTCTAAATCTAAAATATTAAACTGATAAGGGTTACCTGCGCGCGCAAGCATATTACTCACATCGTCACGCAGAGCTTGCATATCAAACGGGCCATCAAAGTCGGCATCGTAGCTTTGCACATAATACAAACCGATAATTTTAATGCCTTGTTCGCGAAGCTTAGTTAAATAATCAAGCTCAGCTAGACACGTTGGGCACCATGTGCCCCACACGTTTAATAAATACACATCACCTTTTAACTGCTCATCAGTCCAACGTTTATTATCTTGCATTAAATCAGGCAAGTTAAATGTCGGTACGGTTTGACCAATACGTCCTGTTTGTATTTCCCGAGGGTTAGCAAACAACCCTTGATATAAAAACACACAAATAAAGATGAAAATTAATAAAGGGACTATTGCCATCAATTTACGATTCATAATGCCCCCTCTAATTCATCTTTGCGGGGTGTAGCGCGATAACGCTTATCAAATAAAATCACAAACCCAGCAAGTGAAATCAAAACACCACCAATCCACATCCAACGTACAAACGGCTTGTGGTAAATACGCAGTGACCATGCCCCTTCACTTAATTGCTCGCCAAGGGCGAGATATAAATCGCGAGTAAAACCTGCATCTATTGCAGCTTCAGTCATAAATTGCATACCAATATCGTATCGGCGTTTTTCTGCATAAAGACGCGCAATCGTTTTGTCTTCTTTTGACACTGTTACCACACCAGCATGACCACTGTAGTTTGCACCACGAATTGTCTTCACGCCTTCAAAACGGTATTGATACTGATTAAGCTGTACGCTATCACCTGGCTTCATGGCTACATCGCGCTCAACTGAATACGCAGAGGTAAGGGTAATACCGGCAATAACAAAGGCTAAACCAACATGACCAAGCACCATAGCCCAATAACTTAAACCTAAGCGTTTGATGCCAAGTTTAATTGTTCCATGAACTGCGGCCTTGGTGTAAAGGTCGATAAAAGTGGCTATAAATATCCATACACCCAATGTAGTCGCTAACAGAGTGAGTGGCGTAACCACTTCATAACTGCTAAACAGCCAAGCACAGGTAATAACAACACTGGCTAGTGCGCCAACAAATATTTTGTTTTGTAAAAATGCCCATTTATTTTGCTTCCAGCGCAAAAATGGCCCTATGCCCATTAAAATCGCAAATGGCACCAGTAGAATGGCAAACATTTTATTAAAGAAAGGTTCGCCAATAGAAATGCTGCCTAAGCCCATTTCTTTGTGCACCATAGGTAATAAAGTACCTAATAGTACAATTAAGGTGGCAACCACTAAGAAAATGTTATTTAGCCAAAGTGCTACTTCACGAGAGACAAACTTATAACGTCCTTCACTTTTAACTTGTGACACACGCAAGCCGTAAAGCGCTAAGCCGCCGCCAACAACAATGGCTAAGAAAGCAAGAATAAATAGTCCACGATCTGGATCGGTTGCAAAGGCGTGCACCGAAACAATAATCCCTGAACGAACAATAAAAGTGCCCAGTAAACTTAATGAAAAAGCAGCAATTGCTAATAATACGGTCCATGATTTAAATACACCGCGCTTTTCAGTCACACTTAAAGAGTGTAATAAAGCCGTTGCCACTAACCATGGCATCAGTGATGCGTTCTCAACTGGATCCCAGAACCACCAGCCGCCCCAGCCAAGTTCTGCATAGGCCCACCAACTACCAATGGTAATACCTAAGGTTAAAAAGCCCCATGCAGTCATCGTCCATGGGCGTGACCACTTCGCCCAGGTATTATCGAGTTTACCAGTTAATAGTGCAGCAATAGCAAAGGAAAAAGCCACAGAAAGCCCCACATACCCCATGTAAAGTAATGGTGGATGAATGATCATGCCTGGGTCTTGTAATAATGGGTTTAAGTCTCGCCCTTCAACTGGGAAATAGGGCAATAAACGCTCAAACGGACTTGAAAGCAATAAGGTGTACATCATAAAGCCGACACCTAAAAAGCCAAGCACACCTAATACACGAGCACGAAGCACCCAAGGAAGTGACTTTGAACGCACAGCGACCAGAGCTGTCCACCCGGCTTGCATAAGTAACCACAGTAAAATAGCACCTTCATGACCGCCCCATGTAGAGGTGATTTTATAATACCAAGGTAAGGTGCTACTTGAATGATAAGCAACGTAAGACACGGTAAAATCATCGGTGAGGCTGGCATAAATAAGAACAGCGAACGACAATGCAACAAATGCAAACTGACCAACCGCTAATGATGGCGCCGCACGCATCAAACGAAGATTACCTGTGTGTGCTCCCCAAAGTGGGAAAATACACAACAGCACACTGAGCACCATGGCCAATGTTAAAGAAAAATAACCAATTTCTGGGATCATATCAGCTCCCACTATCTAAGTTATATTTTGGCTTTTCGTGCTTAATGCCTTTTACTGCCTCAGCAACTTCTGCCGGCATATATTCTTCATCATGCTTGGCCAATACTTCAAATGCTTCAATCACGTTAGGCTCTACTAACACACCTTGCGCAACAATCCCTTGTCCTTCACGAAACAAATCAGGCAAAATACCTTGATAACGTACCGTTACCAATGGGCCTGTATCAATCAGCTTAAAACTTACTTTTAGGCTTTGTTCATTTCTGATCACAGAGCCTGGTACTACCATACCGCCAATTCTCAGCTTTTGACCTACAAACGGCTTTTCTTTATCGGGACCTTTACCATCAATTAATTCGCTGGGGGTGTAAAACAAATTAATATTTTCTTGTAAGGCGTACAACACTAAACCAATTGATCCTCCAATACCAAAGAGTACGGCGATAATAACCAAAAGGCGTTTTTTACGTCTAGGGTTCACGAGGTTTGCTCCTGCTTAGAATTTTTAATTCGAGTTTCACGTGCAATTTGCTGCTCAACGGACGCTAAAATTTGTTTTTTGTCGCGTAACGAGCTAAATAAAATACCTAATAAAATCAATGCACATGTACCAAAAGAAAGCCATACATAAAAACCATAGCCTCCCATTGCAATAAAATCTGAAAACGAGTCAAACTGCATAATTACCCCTTAGTTAACAACTGTCGCACCCATGGGCGGTGCTTTTCACGGTGTAAAATTTCATTTTTAAGACGAATTAAAGTCACCGTACCGACAAACGCGGCAAAGGCTAAAATATTAATCATTAATGGCCAAAACATACTAGGGTCAACCGCATCGCGATTAAACTTAGTGATACTCGCCCCTTGGTGCAGGGTATTCCACCACTCCACCGAAAAGTGAATAATAGGTAGGTTGATCACCCCTACTATGGCTAAAATTGACGCGGCGCGACCTGCTGACTTTTTATCTTCAAAGGCATGGTACAAAGACAACACCCCTAAGTATAAAAATAATAAAATAAGTTCAGAAGTCAGTCGTGCATCCCATACCCACCAAGCACCCCACATCGGTTTACCCCATGCGGCACCGGTAATTAAGGCTATTGCAGTCATACACGCGCCAACAGGCGCGATTGCAATTACCGCAAGTTCTGCATTACGCAATTGCCATACCAAGGCAACAATGGCTGCAATCGCCATTGATGAATATGCGCCCATAGATAAAATAGCGGAGGGCACGTGAATAAAAATAATACGATAACTGTCTTTTTGTTGGTAATCGGCAGGGGCAAAACCTAACCCCCAAATCCAACCAACAATCATACTAACGACCGTTACTACTGCAAAATATGGCAGTAGAGTATTGCATAATTGATATGCTCGCTCTGCTTTCGCATACGGATGTAACCACTTCCACATATTAACTTACACTCACTTTTAATGCTGATGATATGGCAATTGGTGCACTGATAATCGCAACGACTAACATAGCACCAAGGATTGCAAGCTGACCACTGTAATCCAGCGACATAGTGCTGGTATCAATAGCGGAAGTTGCAAAAATTAAAACTGGAATATACAAAGGCAACACTAATAAGCTCATTAAAATGCCGCCTTTTTGTAATCCCACAGTCAAACCCGCCCCTATTGCGCCAATAAAGCTTAATAAAGGGGTTCCTAGTAATAGCGTTAATAACGTGGCCATTAAGGCCGTTGTTTCTAAATTTAGTAATAAAGCAAATAAAGGAGTCATAAAGACCAACGGTAAGCCGGTGATCACCCAATGGGCCGCAACTTTACCTAGCACAGTTAATGATAAAGGATACGAGGAAGCAAT
Organism: Pseudoalteromonas sp. APC 3224; assembly: GCF_030407535.1. Taxonomy (GTDB): domain Bacteria; phylum Pseudomonadota; class Gammaproteobacteria; order Enterobacterales; family Alteromonadaceae; genus Pseudoalteromonas. Next base: position 52,945 of record NZ_JASDDF010000013.1, read on the forward strand.
TAGTTGCTCCAAAGAGCCATCGTTATAGTCATCTCTAAATAACTTATCGAGTCCAAGCATGGTTGATAATAAAGCCGCAACCCAAATAATGCCTGGCGCCATTCTTGATAACAACCCAGGCTCTGGCCCTATTGCTAATGGGAATAACGAGATAACAATTAAAAAAAACAAGATAGGATTGACTATTTCAGCACGCTGGCGAAAAGCGAGTTTAACGTCTTTACTAAATACCGCGACAAATAACTGCCAATATGAGTGCTGTCGTGTCATTAGTGGCGGTACTCCAAAGTCAAGGTCTGTAGGTCACTAAAGTGGGTGGTTAGGTCTTGGTGTGTTGTTAACAAAATAGCGCCCCCCTTTGATAAGTGCTCAGTAAAACGTTGCTGTAAAAAAGCAACGCCACTTTTGTCGAGCGCTGTAAAAGGTTCATCTAAAATCCATAACTTAGCTTCAGATAACCATAATCTAACCAAAGCTACTCGTCTTTGTTGACCCGCCGATAATGTTCTTACGGGCACATCTTCCAGCCCTACCAAACCTAACTTACTCAACAAAGGATATAAATCAGGTGTATTAACATAACCATTAATTGCCAACCAATGTGCTACATTTTCAACTGCACTAAGTTGTACGTTAACTCCGGTTTTGTGGCCTATAAATAATAAATCTCTGGCGTATTCGTCATAATATTTTTTGATAGATTGATTAAGGTATAAAATATCACCTTCATCAGGCAGCGAAAAACCGGCAATGATGCGCAATAATGATGTTTTGCCAGCCCCATTAGGACCAGCTAACTGCATGATTTGACCACTTTTAAGGCTAAAATTAAGTTCATCAAACAAACAACGCTCTTGCTTGATACAAGTAACGGACTTAATGTGTAACAAGATGACGATTCTCTCTGCCAAAAATTAGCGGTAAGTCTACCATAATGATAGGGTAATACGAATATTGCTTTAGAATCGATTTACTTAAAATACAGAAAACTTGATATAAAATAATGAATACACCAACGCACATTACAGTGACTAACCCACAGGTTAGTAATCAAACAACCGATTCGGGTAAAACTGCGTTACCAATACTGCCGCCTGAAGTACTAGCGGCAAAAAACATTCAGTTTTCTAAAGATTCAGTTACGCTTGATGTATTTATGAATAAGCATTGGCAAACAATTCGGCTCACTGTTAATGAAGCCCCAACAAACGTTGAAAAAATAGCGAGTGCTAACATACAACTAAGTGCAGATGGTAAAAGCTTAACCATTATTCCTAACAACAGCACCTTATCAATTAAACAACCAGAACAGTTACAGCGGTTTTTAAACTTTATAAACACTCAAAGTGATATTCAAAACAACCCGCTATCGATACAAGTTACTTTAAAGCCAACGCCAAAACTGGTGATTGAAAAATTTAATGCCAGCATCGCCATTAATAAACAAGTAGCGCAATTACTGGCCGAAGAACCCTTATTAAAAGGCATAATTGATACTGATGGCAAAGGTACACGGCTAAATATCATTAATCGTTTTGCTGACATTGTACATTCTCAACCTTTAAGCCAGGCAAAACTAACACAATTAGTTGCTAACAATTTAGGTCATGCTCAGCTTCATGCTACACCCAAGTTTGCGGTGCTAACTCCAAATACCGCAAAAAGCTCGTTAAATATTAGCTTAAGCCATCAACAGTTATCTGAACTACCCACAACGCCGACTAAGGTAACTATTAGCAGCCAAGCAGATAAACTATTAATTAAAACCGCTTATCAAAATATAACCGTGGAGCTTAAAAACTCATTTAGTAAACCATTTAATGAGATGCTGTTACAGCAACCGCAAGTTGCTATCGATTCGCAAAAAATTAAGTCTCATCCACTTAGTACCGTTAATAGTCCAATTCAATCATGGCTAAAAAGCAGCTTTGCTGATTTTAAAACACGTATTTTAGATGCGGTAAAACATTTTGAAAGCAAGCCATTTACCACTGTATTAAACGCATCTCAAAAACCAAACATTGCTTTTAATGAACAGCAACAATTGCTCGCGCCAACGCAAAAAATAGACATTACGCAATTAAAAAGCCCTTTAGGAACTCCCCCCCCTTTAGTGCAACTAACCCAGCAGCTAAAAACCAGTATCTCTTTATGGCAACAGCGAGCGTTACCAACACCCGTAGATTTACACCCTGTTATTACCCAATCAGCACAAACAGCTAATAGCACCTTAACAGCCGTTAATCATTTGCAGCCACTGGAAAAGCTATTATTGACAACCGTTTTAAAGCAAACCGAAACCGCTCCAATAGAGCAAAAAGAAGCAAGCAAACACGCTCTAAGCAGCCAACTAAACACTATCGTAACTAAGGCGGCAGATCAGGGTACTGACTTAAACCGCTTGGTTAATCAAGCTTTTAACCGTATGTTGTCAGAAAGTAATTTACACCCGACCACCATAAAGCGTGAAATACTCAGCACTATAAAGCCGACACAACTAACCAGTGACACTTTGCAGAGTTCCTTTAATCGAGGTGTAGAACAACTTTCATTAAGCATTTTAGCTGCGCCGATTATTAATCAAAACCCAACAGCCGTTAGCATTAATAATCAAAGCGGTTTAGAGGCCCTACTTCAGGTTTTATTACCAAGCTTCAAGGCCGGTAATAATACTAATAAGTTATTAGAACAGTTACAGCAACCACAAGTGCAAGCATTAGCAGGTGAATTAACACAAATTAAAAACACCTTAAGCCAAGTACAAGCGCCCGTTTTGAGCCAGCAGCCTGACACTAACTCCTTAGTGCAGTTTTTATTGCCTATGAAACTGCCACCAGAGGCGGCACAAACAGAAATATCGTTAGGACAATATAAAAAGCCAAACAACGGCAAATTAGCGGATAAAAACGTGTGGTTTGTAAGATTAAATTTTGATTATGCTGAACTAGGTAAGCTGCAAATAACCGCAGAGTTGATGGACAAAGCATTAGATTGTCAGTTATTAGCGTCCACTCAAGCTGTGAGCGCGTTGGCTCATCCACACCTTGATAATTTACGCTCAAAACTAGCAAAACAGGGCTTACAAGTCGGCGATCTTAATTTGAAACGCGCAGATGACAACCATCAAGCATTTTACCAATCCCATGCCATTATAAATATTAAGGTTTAGCCATGACGGATTCATTTAAAAACAATTCAGCAATTGGACTGCTCTACGAAACGGGTAATTCACCCACCGTAAGCGCTAAAGGGTTTGGAGAATTGGCGGATGAAATTATTGCCCTAGCTAAAGATAAAGGTATTTTAATCCATCAGGATGAAGCACTTGCAAATACACTTTCGAAATTAGAGCTTGGCGAAGAGATCCCTAAAGAGCTTTACTTTGTTATTGCTGAACTGATTGCTTTTTCATATGTGGTAAGAGGGAAATTCCCACCCGGATGGCAGGACTTTCAAGGGAAGCTCAATATAAAAGCATGAGCCAATATGATAAAAACAAAAAAGGCGCTAAGCGCCTTTTTGTTTGTGTAAAGAAAATAACAGTTCTGCTTCGGCGCGGGGTAATTCACACTCGCGAATAACCTCATCTAAATCAGCACCTAGCTCAACCATTTTTACCGCTCGAGAGTATATTTTAGCATCAGGGTCATCGTATTTTTGAGCAGCTTGTTGCTGTATCAGCTCTTGGTTTTGTTGTTCTACCTCAAGCACTCGTTTACCAATACTCATTAATCCAGTTCGTAACTCAGAGACTTCGCTACGTAAAATATTAATCTGCTCTGATGAATCTTTAAATTGCTGTAATTGTGCGCCAAGCTCATTCGCATAACGCTTTTTAAACATCACAATTAACAGCAGCGAGAATAGCCCAAATGCCAAACCCGCAATTGCAATACCAAGTAATAACATAATTTTATGTAGAGAAGCTTATATATCGCTTAACTCATCCCATTCGTCATCACTAAGTAGTTTATTTAAATCAACCAGAATAAGTAGCTCATTATCGCGGTTACATACACCTTGAATAAATTTAGCACTTTCTTCAGTACCCACGTTTGGAGCGCTGTCAATTTCTGAGCTACGTAAATACACGACCTCAGACACGCTATCGGCTAAAATACCAATTACTTGTTCTTCAGCTTCAATAATCAAAATACGTGAATTGTCGGTCGCTTCAATGTCAGGTAACCCAAAGCGAGAGCGAGTATCAATAACGGTAACAACATTACCACGCAGGTTGATAATACCAATCACATACGAAGGCGCACCTGGGACAGGAGCAATTTCGGTGTAACGTAGTATTTCTTGCACTTGCATTACATTTACGCCATAAGTTTCATCTTCTAGCTTAAACGTAACCCACTGTAAAATTTCATCATTATTATCTGCATTTTTTTTAGCTGACAGTAATTTATCTTCACTCATGCTCTTACCTCGTAATGGTCATTACTTGTGACGGCTATCTAAGCCCTTCTCTAATAGTGCATTTAAATTATTAACATCTATTAAAGCACACATTTTTTCTTTAATTACTCCAGCAAGCCATGGGCGCTTACTGTCATTTGTACGCCATTTTACATCTTCTTTACTCAATGTAATGTTATTTATTAGTTTTTCTGCTAATAAACCCCACTGGCTATCACCTAAAGTGATTAGATATTGATAATTTAAAGATGCCTCTAACTGCTCATCATACTTTTCAGGCATCACCCAGCGTGCGGTATCAACAACATTGAGCTTTTCTTCTCGGTTGATCATGACACCTTTAAACCATTTAGGTTTACCAAATAAATGATTCACCTCTCCAAGCTCATGTATGCCGCCTAACGCTTTTAATGGCACTGCTAAAGTGAGTCCTGCTACTTCAAAAAATAATGCTTGAAATTCACCATCAAAGTATTCTGCTTCATTACCAAGTGCTACATCATGTTCAGTTTCAAGCTGCTGCACTTGGTGAGAATCTATTTCTACATTCGTTACCTGCTCATGGCATTTTTCAACCTCAACAACCGGCTCAACTACCGATTCAACATGAAGTGGTTGCTCTTTTTGCTCTTCATACGCTACCTGCTCAAGCAATTTAGCAACAGGCTCAAGGTCTTTCGCTGGTACGTCATCAGATAATAACGCCCCTAAATACTGAGTGACTACTTTTTCATTAGCAAATAATTGCTTACTCATTTATTAACCTTGTTTTATTAAATATTCGAGCAATGCTTTATAAGCATAGACTCCACGGGCATTAGGGCAAAAATCAATAGGCACTTTTTGCGCTAAACTCGCATCTCTAAATTTTGTATCAACAGGAATTACACCTGGCCATACTTTTTCTTTGTACGTATCTTGTAATGTTTTATAGGCTTCAAGTGACGCTTTGGTGCGCTTATCATACATAGTTGGAATTATAGTATATTCATAGCTTTTCGCTTGCGAGGTTTGCATTAATTCCATAGTACGCATCATTCTATCAAGCCCCTTAAGCGCTAAGAACTCAGTTTGTACTGGCACCAGCACTCTTTCACAAGCAGCAAGGGCATTGACCATAAGTACCCCTAAAACGGGCGGACAATCTAAAATTGCGTAATCGTAATGCTCGCCAATTTTAGCCAATGTTTTTTTTAAAATCAGGCCCATCCCCGTTTTATTACCCATACTACGGTCAAGTGTAGCAATCGCCATTGTGGCAGGTAAAATATCAAGATTTTCTATAGTAGAAGGGCATAATGCTTGCAATATTTCCTCGCTTTTCATGCTCGACCCGCGACTGAAAATATCGTAAACACTGACCTCTAAATCTTCTGAATCAATGCCAAAGTAATAAGTTAATGATGCATGTGGGTCGGTATCAATCAGTAACACTCGCTTACCTTGAAGCGCAAGGATGCCAGCAAGGCTAACCGCTGTAGTGGTTTTACCTACCCCTCCTTTTTGATTGGCTACTGTCCAGATTTTCACATTACATCCTAATTACTGTTCATTACGCGTAGTAACACGAATACCACCATGCTCTAAGCGAATTATTTTTATTGTATCGTCTTGAGTAGGCAGCTCAACTTCAGCTGGTTTAATAGCTTCAGGAAGTTGCTGCTCAGTATCCTCATCCGCTGACTCTAAAACCAAGCCATATTTGGAAAGCGCAATCACCACTTTGCGGTTTTCAGCCCGCCCTGCTTCGGTATCATTATCGGCAAAAGGTGAGTATTGGCCATATCCCTCAATTGCCATGCGCGCAGATTGAATACCTAAGCGCTCTAATTCAACTAATATTGATGTTGCACGTGCCACCGACAACTCCCAATTAGAGCGAAATATTTCATTGCGAATAGTTTCGTTATCTGTGTATCCCCGCACTCTTATATAGTTATCGACAGGTGCGATTATTGCTTCAATCTTTTTTACAACGTCTTTAGCTTGGTTATGCGCAACGGCACTACCGCTGGCAAACAACAACCCAGAATTAAGTTCAATAACCAGCCAATCTTGACTAAGCTCTAAGCTTGCATCGCCACTACGTATTTCATCAATGAGTGACGACTGTAGTTTGACCAGTAAACTGTCGAGTGGCTTACCTAAGTGACGCTGGCTGATATTGCTATTATCACTTTGGCCATCGAGCAATACTGGCCCTTGTTCTTGTTTTTGAATACTTTCGCCATATAAAACTTCAGCCTCGGGAGTCACTCTTTCAAGCAACAAAGCATCGCCGTTTACTCCCTTACCTTGCTGAGAAAATTGTTTAGCTGACTTATCAAAAACATGCTCAAGAGAGTCAGATAAAACTTGTATATTGTCTTCTTTGTTTATTGCAATAGCATACAATACAACAAAAAATGCAAACATAATGGTCATGTAATCTGCATAAGAGACTAGCCAACGCTCAGTATGTTGGCTTTTAACGTTTTGATGACGTAAGCGACGGCGAAGCATAACCGCTAATGAGCCTGTAATATAGGACGTTCAACGCGGTAAGCTTCAAGCTTTAATTCTATATTAATAGGGCTCTCGCCTTGGCTAATGGCAATAACGCCTTCAGCTAGCATTTCATGGTAAAGCATTTTTTGCTCAACCCGTTGCTTTAATTTGTTGGCCATCGGCAAAAACAGTAAATTAGCTAAACCTACACCATATATAGTCGCAATGAATGCAGTGGCAATACCCGTTCCTAATTGCTCAGGATCGTTAATAAACGACATAGCTTGGATCAGTCCAAGCACAGCACCTAAAATACCAATGGTTGGGCTGTAACCTCCCATCGCTTCATACACTCGGCTAGCTTCCAGCAATCGTTCTCGTTCAAGTAATAAATCAATCTCGAGAGTATCACGAAGCTTTTGATCTGAGCAGCCATCGACTAATAAACTCAGTCCTTTAGTGGCATAAGGGTCAGAGTGAGTAAGTGCTTCGTTTTCGAGCGCTAAATAGCCCTCTTGGCGGGCTTTATGCGACCAGCGCTTTACTTGTTCAATCGTATCTTCAATATCGTGGTCATCAGTAACAAAAACCCAATGAGTAATACTAAGCATTTTCTTAAATGTATTGGCTGATGTTTGCAGCATCACTGCTCCTAATGTGCCGCCTAATACAATAATAAGTGCAGGCCCATTAAACAGAGCAGATACCACACCTCCCTCTAAAGAATAACCGATTGCAATAGCACCTAATGCAACCAATAATCCTAAAATAGAAAGCTTATCCACAGCCAATCTCTCTTTTTAAACGCGCAGCAACATCATGAAGACCTATGCTTTCACTTGCTAATCCTGCACTTGCTACTGCTTGCGGCATACCATATACAACACAGCTTTTTTCATCTTGAGCCCAAATTGTAGCGCCAGTTTGTTTAAGCATACGAGCACCATCACGACCATCCGCGCCCATACCAGTCAAAATAACGGCAAGTACATCACCTTGGTATGCTTTTGCTGCACTAGCAAAGGTTATGTCAACACTAGGCTTATAGCTTACTCGTTCATTTTTATCTTCAAATACGCGTAGTGTTCTGTTTGAACCCCGTCCTTCTACCATCATTTGCTGCCCACCTGGTGCTAAATATGCACAGCCAGGTTGAAGCCTATCGCCTTGCTGTGCTTCTTTTACTTTAATTTTGCACAAGCTATCTAATCGGGTTGCGAACGCAGGTGTAAATGCCGCAGGCATGTGTTGTATGAGTAGTATTGGGTGTGGGAAATTAGCAGGTAACTGAGTCAATATAGTTTGCAGTGCAACCGGTCCACCTGTTGATGTCCCAATAGCAACTAGTTGATACTGTTTACCACTTGCGCGCACTGATGTACCACTACTGGTTGGTACAGGAGCTGTATTATTGAAGCTGCGATCAGGTTGAACAATTGGCTTTTTAGCGAGATTAGAAAAGCGTTCAGACGTGCTTGGTGCTGGTTTACTTATACTAGGAGAGGCTGGCGCTCTTGTGATTCTACCAATACGCTGGCGACCTATTTCCTTAACCTTATTTTGTAGTAACTTAATTGCATCGTCGTTGTTACGTGCGATATCTTCAAACTTTTTCGGTAAAAAGTCCATCGCACCAGCATCAAGTGCATCTAAGGTAGCAGATGCCCCTGCACGCGTTAACGACGAGAACATTAAAATAGGAGTGGGATTACTCGCCATTATCTCTTTAACTGCGCTGATGCCATCAAGCACAGGCATTTCAACATCCATGGTGATCACATCGGGTCGTAGTTGAGCTGTTTTATCGACAGCTTCTCGACCATTTACAGCGAAACCTATAACTTCAATGCCGCTGTCTTGTTCAAGTATTTCACTCACTCTGCGGCGAAAAAAGCTTGAATCATCAACTACTAAAACTTTAACAGCCATTTCGCTCTCTTATTCAATGAATGGGTAGGCATAAAATGTATGCCTACTTTTAATTATCCAGCGTAATGCTTTAACATATTTGGCACATCTAGGATCAGTGCAATACCACCATCAGAGGTAATTGTTGCACCTGCCATACCTGGTGTACCTTGAAGTAATGCGTCTAGAGGCTTAATTACCACTTCTTCTTGACCAATGAGCGAGTCAACAACAAAACCCACTTTTTGAGTTCCTATTTGCACAATAACCACATGACCTTGTGCTTTTCGCTGACCTCTATCGGCGCCTTTAATGAGCCAATGTTCAAGGTAGAATAGTGGAATTGATTTTTTACGAACAATTATAGTTAGCTGGCCATCAACCACATTGGTTTTTGTTAAATCTAAATGGAATATTTCACTCACACCCGCCAGCGGCAACGCAAAGGTTTGTTCGCCAACTATTACCATTAAGGTAGGCAGTATCGCTAGAGTAAGTGGCACTTTAATTTCTAAAGTAGTACCAACACCCATTTCTGATTTGATATTCACCGAGCCATTGAGTTGAGTGATTTTTGTTTTAACCACATCCATACCAACACCACGGCCGGAAATATCTGAGATCTCTTCTTTAGTTGAAAAACCAGGTGCAAAAATAAGATTATACGCTTCAGTATCAGAAAGACGACTCGCTTGGTCGTGATCAAGCACCCCTTTACTAATCGCAATCTTTTTAAGCTTTTCAGCATCCATACCGGCACCATCATCTTGGATGGTAAGTAGAATATGATCGCCTTGTTGAGAAGCTGATAAGGTCACAGTACCCGTTCTAGGTTTACCCGATGCTTCACGAACATCTGGCATTTCAATACCATGATCCACTGAGTTGCGCACTAAATGCACCAATGGATCTGCCAATGCTTCTACTAAGTTTTTGTCTAAATCAGTGTCTTCACCAACAAGTAATAAATTAATATCTTTTTGTAGCGTTCGTGCTAAATCTCGAACTACACGTGGAAAACGGCCAAACACTTTTTTGATTGGCTGCATTCGCGTTTGCATTACCGCACCTTGGATATCAGCAGTCACTACATCTAAATTAGAAATAGCTTTGCCCATAGCCTCGCTGTCAGAGTTTGTTGCCAGACTCACCAAACGGTTTCGCACAAGTACCAGCTCGCCTACCATATTCATTATTTGGTCTAAACGTTTGGTGTCAACACGAACCGTTGTTTCTGCCGGTGGAGGCGCTGCTTTTTTAGGCGGCGCGGCCTTGGCTGGCTGTGGAGCAGGCGCCGGCTTAGCAGGCTCTGCTTTTGGTACCGGTTTCGGTTCAGGTTTTGGTACAGGTTTCGGTGTAGCAGCAGGTGCAGACTTGTTTGCGGCTACGGGCTCAGGTTTACTTGCCGGAGCCGATGCTTCTATAGCTTTAGGTGCACCTTTGCCATGTAATTCATCTAGCAAAGCTTCAAATTCATCGTCACTTATTTCATCATCGCCCGCGCTTGAGTCACTATTTTGTGAATCTACTACAGGAGCTGATGGTGCTTGCTGTGGTGTACTTGCAGTGCTTTGAGTAACTTCGCCAAAACTACCAACACCATGAAGCTCATCTAATAAGCTATCAAATTCATCATCTGTAATATCGCCATTTACATCACTGTCGCTTGATGGGGATTGTTTTTCTTGCGTGGACTGGCCTTTACCATGAAGCTCATCAAGAAGACTTTCGAACTCATCTTCAGTTATTTCATCAATCTGAGAGTCTGAGCTACTACTATCTGGGCCGCTAAATAATTCATCAAATGCGAATGGGTCTTCTTCAGAATCATTGCTAGGTTGTTCTACAGCGGCCTCAGGTTCTACTGATGGGGTTTCAACAGAGGCTGTATCTTCCTCAACTACAGCATCGCCGGCTAGCTCTTCTGCCGTCGGTGGTTGTCCAAGCTTATGAAGGACTGCAAGTAACTCTGGATCAGCAGGTTCTGGCTGGTCACGATTTTTAATTGTGGCAAACATTTCATTAATGGTGTCGAGCGCTTGTAAAATTACATCCATTAATTCAGAGTTAACTGTTCTTACACCTTGGCGCAATAAATCAAACACGTTTTCAGCACCATGACATGCATCAACAAGCTCTGTCATTGCCAAAAAGCCGGCGCCACCTTTTACAGTGTGGAAACCACGAAATATTGCGTTTAGTAGTTCAGTATCATCTGGGTTGTTTTCCAGTTCTACTAACTGTTCAGATAAAAGCTCAAGGATTTCTCCGGCCTCTACTAAAAAGTCTTGTAAAATATCTTCATCGACTTCAAAGCTCATGCAGTACTCTCCTATTAGAAGCCCAAACTTGATAATAGATCATCAACTTCATCTTGATCAGATACAACATCATTACGCGATTCTTTATCAATAATAGGCCCTTCAGGGCCTGCTAGTGTTTGTGCAACAATGGAATCTTCTGTTTCTTCTGGTTGTTCGGTCTGTTGTGTTGGCTCAACCTCACCTTGTGCTGCAAATGCAGTTAACAAGTGGATCAAGCTTTCTTCAACTTCACGCACAAGTTCAATAACACGACGAATAACCTGACCAGTTAAATCTTGATAGTCTTGAGCCATCAATACATTGGTCATCAACATCTGCAACTCATCAGTTTTATGATGAGAGCTGTTCATAAACTTATCAATACTATGACAAAGTGACTTAAACTCACCAAGCTCAATTTCCCGGTTCATTAACCGATCCCACGTTGGCTTGATATCAGAAATTTCGTCAGCAATTTCTTGCGCTAAAGGTAAGCTAGCTTCAACTGCATCCATTGTTTTATTGGCTGCATTCTCAGTCATTTCCATGACATAGTTGAGGCGTTTCTTAGCATCAGGGATGGCATCAGTGGTAATGTCTGTTAAGCGCGTATCTAACTCGAAACTCTTTAAAGCTTCATGTAATTGACGCGTTAACTTACCTACCTCAGCAAATAACTGTGATTGCTCTTGTGAAGCTGTTTCTAAAATTAACTGATTCGCTTTATCTTGCTCACCATTTTCTAAAAAAACAACCAACTGGCGAGCTTGTTCTAAAGTAATCTGAGGCGCAGCAGGTGCTGACATAAGCCTCTCCCTCTCATTAACCTAAGCGTTCGAACACTTTTTCTAATTTAGTCTTCAATGTACCTGCAGTAAATGGTTTAACAATATAACCATTAACACCTGCTTGGGCCGCAGCTACTATTTGTTCTTTTTTAGCTTCTGCTGTAACCATTAAAACAGGAATATGCTTTAATTTGTCATCAGCTCGAATTGCCCTCAAAAGATCAATACCTTGCATGCCTGGCATATTCCAATCTGTTACAACAAAATCAAATACTTGATTTTGCAACATAGGTAAAGCAGTTGACCCATCATCCGCTTCTTGAACATTGGTAAAACCTAAATCGCGCAACAGGTTTTTAATAATACGTCTCATTGTTGAAAAATCATCAACAACAAGAATTTTAATGTTTTTATCCAAAACATCCTCCAGTGAGGCCTGAACCTTTATTTACTTACTTCTAGTTTATCCAGTCATTGATTTTTGCTTTAAGCTTAATCATCGCCTGACCATGTATCTGACTTACACGCGACTCACTAACATCGAGTATATGCCCAATTTCTTTTAAATTCATTTCATCGTTATAGTACAAAGAAAGCACCATTGCATCTTTTTCCGGTAACGACTTTATCGCATTGAGTAAAGACTCATTAAACCGTTCATTTTTAACATTATTGAAAGGTTTGTCTAGTGCTAAATCTTGGCCATGAGGTGTAATCACATCATCGTCAATACCAAGGTCCTCAATGCCCAAAACTTTGCTTACATTGACATCATTTAAAATATGATGGTACTCATTTAACGAAATTTCAAGTTTTTCAGCCACTTCACTATCTTTAGGTTCACGATTTAAACTGTTTTCAAGCGCGACTATCGTCTCTGCTACTAGTCTACTTTTTCTGTGAACTGAACGTGGAACCCAATCACCTCGTCGCATTTCATCTATCATTGCACCACGAATACGAATACCCGCAAAGGTTTCAAAACTCGCGCCTTTACTGGCATCGAAGTTTTTTGAAGCCTCTATTAAGCCAATCATACCTGATTGAATTAAATCATCTAGTTGCACACTGGCCGGTAAACGAGCAATTAAATGGCATGCCACTTTTTTGACTAATGAGGCATGCTTTTCAACAATCATATTTAAATTCTGTGCTGACTGATATCCCATAGCTCTATTCACCGGTATTGTCATCGTTAGTTACTAACTAGCTTCTCAATAAAAAACTCTAAATGACCCGAGGCTTGACTAGGTGTTTGCCACTTAGTAATTTTTGTCGCCAGTGTTTTAAAAGCAATCGCAGCAGGAGACCCTGGAAAAACTTCAACTATCACTTTTTGGCGACGCGTTGATTTGCGCATATTCTCATCATAAGGAACTGTTGCAACCAACTCCATGGTTATATCTAAAAATCGGTCGGTTACTTTTGATAGTTTAGCAAATAATTCCTGCCCTTCACGTAAGCTACGCACCATGTTGGCAACAATTTTAAATTTGATTACGCCGTGTTCACGGCTCAGTACTTTAATTAGTGCATAAGCATCAGTAATTGAGGTTGGCTCATCACATACCACCACAACCACATCTTGTGCGGCGCGAGAAAAGCTCAATACCATGTCAGAAATACCCGCTGCGGTATCCACAATTAAAATATCAAAATCGGTGTTAAGCTCGCTAAATGCACGGATAAGTCCGGCGTGCTCTGAAGGAGATAGCTCAACCATGCTTTGCGATCCCGATGTTGCAGGTACTATTTTTATGCCTGCGGGGCCTTCAACTAAAATATCTTCGAGTTCACATTCACCTGATAAAACATGAGACAAATTGCGCTCTACACGCAGTCCAAGCATAACATCACAATTAGCTAACCCTAAATCAGCATCTAATACCAGCACACGCTTGCCTTGTTGGCCTAACGCGATTGCCGTGTTAAGGGATACGTTTGTTTTACCCACTCCACCTTTGCCGCCGGTGACAGCGATAACTTTTACGCCGTTATTATTATTGTTGCTCATTTTGCGAAGGCCGCTTGCTTGATCTAAAACTGTGTTAATCATACATCTCTACTGTGTTCGACGCCACTGATTGGTGTCTTGATTGTTGTGCTTTTATTCTTTTTAAATACAATTGCTCAGCTTTTTTTACTAGTTTTTCAGCATTTGCCACTCTGATATCTTCTGGTACTCGCTGACCATTAGTAAGATACCCTATTGGGAGACGATTTTGAATCGCAATACTAATAATCTCACCTAAACTCAATGACTCATCTAACTTAGTAAAAATACACCCACTAAGCTGTACTTTTTTAAAGTGCCTTACTGTCTCTTGTAATACATTGATTTGCGCTGTAGCACTTAATACTAAATAACTACGTATATCCACACGTTGATTACGCATTAAGGTATTAAGCTGCTCAGTTAAGCGTAAATCTCGCTGACTCATTCCTGCTGTATCAATTAAGACTAGACGTTTATTTCGTAAATGGTATAAAACTTCTGCTAATTCATTTGCATCTTTAACTTGTTTTACGCCACAGCCAATAATTCGACCGTAAGTTGCTAGCTGCTCATACGCACCAATACGGTAGGTATCAGTGGTAATAAGCGCGACTTTATCAGCACCATACTTTTGCGCACCTAATGCAGCTAATTTTGCAACTGTGGTGGTTTTACCTACCCCTGTTGGGCCCACTAGAGCATAAACACCACCTTGGCGAAGAATTTCGTTGTTAGTGGTTTGCATTTGATCTTCAACCATATTCAATAAGGCTTTCCAACCTTGTTGGCGAGATACATCATCAGGTACAAAGCATGCCATCTGCTCAGCAACGTCTTTATCTATTCCCATACCCACTAAACGGTCAATCATGCATGCACGGGTTGGATCACGACGTGCCATATCTTGTTGCATTAAACCTGACACTTGATGTTCTAGTAATTGACGAATTGCGTTCATTTCTTCGCGCATGGTGCTTATATCACTCGACTCGTTTTGCATCGTTTGCTGACGCGGTGCACTCGGTGAGTCTAAATCGTCAAAACCACTGTCTAAATCATCAAAACCTAAGCTATCAGCTTGAGTACGAGGACGTGCAGGCGCACTTTGTTCACGTTCAAACATATTTTTAGGTCGAGATTGCACAGCTTCTTGTTCTTGATAATGGCCAGAAGTATCAATACCTGATTGTGAAAACATTGACGCAAGCTCTGCTGAACGAGGACGGGGAGATTGACGTTCTAATAAAGCTTGTAAACTGTCTGCTACCTTTGCTTGTGGCTTAGGTTGAGCACGCTGTGGCTCTGGTTTTACAAAGTTATGTGAGCTCTGGGTATGTGCAAATGAAGCACTTGCAGCTGGTTGGCTTTGAGGTTGCTCTGGCGCTTTTGTCGCGGCTTTGTCGTAATCAACAGCAGCAACAATTTCAACGCCATTAGCTAGTTTCTTATTTGACATAATAACCGCATCAACACCAAGCTCTTCTTTTACTTCTTTTAGTGCGGTGCGCATGTCTTTAGCAAAAAAACGTTTAATTTTCATAATTCAAACCCCTTTAAAATCTTATTGTTGGCCTACAGAGCTGACAATCTTGATCTGTCTTTCATCTGGTATCTCTTGATAAGACATCACTCGCAATCCTGGAATGGTGTATTTAACAAATCGAGATAACACAGTGCGTAACATTCCTGACGTTAGCAATATTGAAGGTTCACCGGCCATTTCTTGATTTTGATGTGCTTCATTCAATGATGTTTGAAGTCTATCAGCAAGTCCTGGTTCTATTCCGGCACCTTCATCACCTGCATTTTGAAGTGACTGATGCAACATCTGTTCCAACTCAGGCGCCAAGGTTATGACAGGGATTTCAGAAGACATACCAACAGCATCTTGAACGATTAATCTACGCAACGATATTCTCACTGCAGCCGTTAATACATCAGGGTCTTGGCTACGAGGGCCATACTCAACAAGGGTTTGAACAATCGAACGCATATCTCGTATTGCTACCCCTTCATTTAATAAGTTTTGTAGTACTTTAACGATGGTGGTCAGCGGTAATACATCCGGTACCAGCCCTTCAACTAAGCGAGGGTGACTTTTACCTAACATATCTAATAAGTTTTGTACTTCTTCGTGGCCAAGCAATAATGCGGCGCTATTTGTGAGTAACTGGCTAATATGAGTGGCCACAACGGTTGCTGAATCAACTACGGTATAACCTAAAGATTGCGCTTCATCTTTTTGATCTGGTTTTATCCATACCGCATCTAAACCAAATGCAGGGTCTGTAGTTTCAATGCCTTTGAGCGGGCCAAACACTTGGCCAGGATTAATTGCCAGTTCATCGCCGTGTTTAAGCTCACCCTCACCACTTGATACACCCATCATGGTGATGCGATACGCATTTGGGTCGAGCTCAAGGTTATCGCGGATATGCACTGGCGGCACTAAAAAACCTAGCTCTTGAGATAGTTTTTTACGCACCCCTTTAATACGGTTTAATAGCTCGCCACCTTGTGATTGGTCTACTAAAGGAATTAACCGGTAACCCACTTCTAAGCCAATAACATCAACTTGCTGTACATCATCCCAACCCAGTTCTTTTTGTTCTTGTTTAGCCGCAATTCCGGTACCTGAGGCTGCATTTTCAGCTTCTTCGGCTTCAGCAGCTGCTAATTTAAGTTTGTTTTGCTGCGTGTAGTATGCAAGGTAACCTAAAAGCGCCCCTAAACTTAAAAATGCAATATGCGGCATACCTGGGACTAAACCCATAGTAATGAGGATACCAGAGGCAATAAATAACGATTTTTCGTTTCCTAGCTGCTGCTTAAACTGATCGCCCATATTGTGCGATTCATTTTGACGCGTTACAACAATCGCAGTACCAATTGAAAGTAGTAATGAAGGTAATTGCGCTACTAAGCCATCACCAATGGTCAATAGTGTATACACTTCCATGGCACGGGAAAAACTCAAATCATGTTGGATCATACCAACAAATAAACCACCTACAATATTAATCACTAAAATAACGATACCCGCGATAGCATCGCCTTTTACAAATTTACTAGCACCATCCATAGAACCATAAAAGTCGGCTTCACGGGTTACTTCATCACGACGTTCTCTGGCTTGCTCTGCACTAATAAAGCCAGCATTCATATCTGCATCAATCGCCATTTGCTTACCCGGCATAGCATCAAGGGTAAAACGTGCTGACACTTCAGAAATACGCCCTGCACCTTTGGTAATTACCACAAAGTTTATGATAATTAGAATCAAAAATACCACTAAACCCACGGCGTAGTTACCACCAATCACCACCGAGCCAAATGCTTCAATTACCTTACCAGCAGCATCACCACCATTATGACCCTCAAGTAGTACCACCCGAGTACTGGCTACATTAAGTGCTAAACGCATGATCGTGGCGATTAACAACACAGCTGGAAACATGCCAAATTCAAGCGGCTTCATGGTATATACAGTGACCAGTAATACTACTAATGCAAGCGCGATATTAAACGAAAATAATATATCAAGCAGAAATGGAGGCAGGGGTAAAATAACCATGCCAAGCGCAGCTAAGACTAAAAGCGGTGTACCAACGCCCTTTGCATATTCTTTTTTATCTTTATTAAGTTGTTGTAATACCGCTTTAAATTCCATAACTCTACAATTTCAAAAAATTGACACTACGCTGAAATTGCAATAACTATTCCAAGTTAGTTGGTTAGCGGTTAATACTTGAATTCATCGGGGATTGGCAGTTTTTTATTAAGCGCGACAGGGCGTTTTCCACGGCCTTTTTTAAACCGTTTAAGTTGAAATACATAGGCAAGCACTTGAGCAACAGCAGTAAATAGCTGATCGGGAATTTGATCCCCTACTTCAGCAGTATGATAAAGCGCTCGCGTTAAAGTAGGCGACTCAACAATAGGCACTTCATTACCTAAAGCAATTTTACGAATTTGCATAGCGAGTTCGTCAACACCTTTGGCTAGTACAATAGGCGCTCCAGCTCGCTCTGTATCGTATTTTAAAGCTACGGAATAGTGAGTAGGGTTGGTAACAATAACATCGGCGTCTGGCACATCCTGCATCATTCTCTTTTGCGACATTTGACGTTGGGTTTGCCTTATGCGCGCTTTAATCTGCGGATCACCTTCTGAGTTTTTATATTCGTCTTTTACCTCTTGCATAGTCATTTTAAGCTGTTTGTTATGACTATAGCTTTGAAATGGGGCGTCAATAGCAGCAATAATAATTAAGGTGCAAGACATGGCTAAAAACATCCAGGCTAAAATTTCCAAAGCATGAACAATATTGCCAGGCGCACTTTCTATACTTAAATGTAAGATTTCATCAAAAAACGTATTAATTAAAAAAATAGCAAATGCGGCCACCAAGCCAAACTTTAATAATGACTTAAGCAATTCTATAGCCGCTTGTGGACCAAACATGCGGGTAAAGCCTTTCATTGGCGACATTTTACTGGCTTTGGGCGCAGCTGCTTGCCAACTAAAATTAAAGCCGCCAAGCATGGTATTACCGATAAATGCAGCCAATACAATAATGAGTACAAACATCGACATAGGAAATAACAGTACGTCGGCCACCTCTCCCCATACGGCAAACATTTTGGTGGTGTCGTAGGTTTCATTGCGGTTAAGACTCAGCATTCTTCCCATAATGCGGTACAAGCCTTTGCCAATTTCAGGCCCATACATTAATAAGGAAATAGCAGAAAAAATAAGCACAAACATGGTACCTAACTCTTTAGAACGCGCTATTTGGCCTTTCTTTTTAGCATCATCAACTTTTTTTGGGGTGGGTTCTTCGGTTTTTTCTTGTCCGGAATCTTCAGCCATTACGCTCTCCTAAGGGGAACAACCAATTAGAGTACACATCAGCTCAACCATTTTTAGCCATTGGAACTCAAACTGAGTGACAAAGTTACCGAGCGTTGCCCAAATAATAACGAGCCCTGCCACTAAGGTAAACGGGAAGCCTATCGAGAAAATATTTAACTGCGGTGCAGCACGGGTCATAATACCAAATGCCATATTAATAACCAGCATGGCGGTTAATGGTGCTAATGACAGCACTAATGCAGTGGTAAACATCCAACCACCCCATGTCACTATGTCCCAGTAATGATCAACCGCCCACCAATTGCCATCAATCGGGAGTACTTCAAAACTGTGCACCACCATTTGAATCATCATTAAATGACCATTAAACACAAAAAATAATAAGGTAGCTAATATTAGATAAAATTGCCCCACTGCAGGCACACTCATCCCATTAGAGGGGTCAACAACAGATGCAAAACCTAAACCGGTTTGCATAGCAAGAATTTGACCGGCTAACACAAACGTATTGAGTAATAGTGTGGACGCAAAACCAATTGCGACACCAATCAACATTTGTTGGAGTACCACTAAAATCATTTCAAAAGAAAATAGATTAGTAAATGTAGCAGCAGGAAGAACAGGAACAACTAAGAAGGTGACCACTACAGCCAAGCCCATTTTTATTCGAGCAGGTACGTTTTTTGCGCCAATACCCGCCATGATCATGATCATAGAGCTGATGCGCACTAAGGGCAGTAAAAAATCACTTAACCATTGAATGACAACGGAAAATGGAAATTCCATTGTTAACCTGCAATTTCGGGGATAAGCAGCACTAAGCGATTAAAAAAGTCCATTAGCTCTTGAGTAAACCAATGTCCTCCCACAATCAGGGCACTGATGGTGATAAATAAACGCGGTAAAAAACTCAGTGTTTGTTCGTTAATTGAGGTTGCTGCCTGAAACACAGCCACAACCAACCCAATAATTAAGCCAGGTACCACAATGGCAGACACCAGCTTAATCACTAAAAATAGGGCTCCACTTAAAATATCAACAAATACTTCAGGTTCCATGGACGACTCCTAGTGTGGTTGGTTCAATGAAGAGTGCACAACTACGTGCCCAAGCCAAAGCTTTTAGCGAGTGTACCCATCACCAAGCTCCACCCATCAACCAATACAAACAACATAATTTTAAACGGTAGCGACACAATCATGGGCGATAGCATCATCATACCCATGGCCATCAATACCGATGCAACCACCAAATCGACAATCAAAAAGGGAATAAAAAACATAAAACCAATAATAAAAGCGGTTTGTAACTCACTGGTCACAAACGCAGGAATAAGCACAACCATTGGCGTTGCTTCAGGCGAGTCAAGCTGATCGTAACCTGCTATTTTAGCAAAGGTTTCTAAATCTTTTATACGTACCTGTGAGAGCATAAACGCTTTCATTGGCTCTTTGGCTAAATCAAGTGCTTCAAGTGACGTTACTTGTTCACTTAAATACGGTTCGATAGCTCGCTCATTTATTTGCTCATAAATTGGCGCCATAATAAAAATACTTAAAAACAGCGACATACCTAGTAATACTTGGTTCGAAGGCGTTTGCTGCAAACCAATGGCTTGGCGCAAAATAGCTAAAACAACAATAATTCGAGTGAAAGAGGTCATCATGATAATGGCGGCTGGAATAAAGCTCATAGCCGTCATGATCGCCAACACTTGTAGCGTCACTGAGTAGTCTTGGGTGCCATCGGCATTAGTAGTGATCGTCAGCGCGTCAATCCCCTCGGCATTGACCCCTGGGACAAACACCATGGCAAATAGGAAAAGCAGCCATTTAGTCATAATATTAGTTCTTTTTATTTTGATTAAGTTGCGGATTCAACATTTTGCCAAACCGCTTCGCTAATTCTGGTAACTCTTTTTCTGTTAGGGGGGTTTCTAACTTGTGTAGATAATTAATACTGTGTGGAGTAACCCCTAATAGGTGCTGTGCATTATCTATTTCAACCACCATTAAGCGCTCACGTGATCCCAACGGAAGACTGCGGATCACTTTAAACTCATCGTTATTGGTTAAATTTGGATTGAGCTTTTTTACAAAAAAAGCCAACACTAAAATTAACACCACAACCATACCCAAAGATAACACCATGGATACGATATCTGTGGTCGGTGTTGCAGCATCGGTAGCTGCAAACACTGAATTGCTTAAACTGGCTAGTGCTATCATCGTAACTTTTTGATCCGTTCAACCTGGCTAATTACATCCGTTAAACGAATACCGAACTTATCGTTCACCACAACCACTTCGCCATGCGCAATCAAAGTACCATTAACTAAAACATCGAGCGGTTCGCCGGCAACCCTGTCAAGCTCAACGACCGAACCTTGGTTAAGTTGTAATAAATTACGAATATTAATTTTAGAACGCCCTACTTCCATAGAAATAGTAACGGGAATATCTAAAATAGTATCGAGTTTACGTTTTTCTTCACCGCTGAGTTCATGCTTTGAATCATCAAGCTCATCAAGCTCGGTTACTTTGACCTCAGGACTATCGTCAGTGCCTTCAGCTTCAGCAAGTGCTGCTGCCCATTCGTCCATTGTATCTTGATCATCGCTCATACTTTTAACCTTTTAATCAATTACCAGTCTAAGTCTACACCGTTTGAAAGGTGTAAATCATCTTCTAGTTCTGCTAATTCTGCATCTGAATCAATTTTTTTGCCGCCTTTGGTAAAGACATGCAGCTCAGATTTAACTGAATCAGGGCGTTTAATTTTTTCACTTATTTGTAGCGCAACGTTATCGCGTGAACGACCCATTTTAGCTCTAAATGTAGGTAACTCTTCCACAAACACAGTAATATGCTCTGGCATTTCAACAGGAATAATATCCCCCGCCTTAAGCTCCATTATTTGTTTTAAGCTTAAATCAACTTCAAGTAGCTGGGTCGATAAATCGACTTCTACGTCCATTATTTCGTCACGAAGCGCCTTACTCCAACGTAAATCGGTATCTTCAGTATCAGACTGAACACCCGCATCCAATAGCTCTCTGATAGGTTCGAGCATTGAATAAGGTAGCGCAATATGAAAGTCTCCCCCGCCACCATCCAGCTCAATATGAAAAGAGCTGATAACCACTACTTCGGTTGGGCTAACAATATTAGCCATCGCAGGGTTTACCTCAGAATCGAGGTACTCGAACGACACATCCATCACCGGTGCCCATGCTTCTTTGTAATCTTCAAAGATTATTTTCAGCAGCATTTGCACGATTCGGCGTTCTGTTGGGGTAAATTCACGTCCTTCAATTTTGGCATGATAACGGCCATCGCCACCAAAGAAGTTGTCTACCAGTATAAATACTAAGCGTGCTTCCATGGTAATAAGGCCGGTGCCTTTTAGTGGGCGAAAACGCACCATATTCAAACTCGTTGGTACAAACAAGGTATGTATGTACTCACCAAACTTGATCATTTGCACGCCGTTAATTGACACCTCAGCGGTGCGGCGCATCATGTTAAATAAGCTGATTCGCATGTGACGGGCAAATCGCTCGTTAACAATTTCAAGTGTCGGCATGCGACCACGCACGATGCGATCTTGCGAAGAAAAGTCGTACTGTAGTGTACTTCCCTCACCATCTTCACCGTCGTGTATATCTTCCTCTTCGACTTCATCGACACCATGTAATAGCGCATCAATTTCGTCTTGGGATAATAAATCGCTCACACTGGCCCCTTATTGCATCACAAAGCCGGTAAATAGTACCCGCTCAATTACTTTATTCCCTTCAACATCCATCATAGCGGCCTGTACTTTATCAAGTGCAGTAAAACGCAGTGTTTCTTTGCCTACACTGGTGCTAAGTTCATCAGCCGTTGTCATGGAAAATACACTCAGGAGTGTGCCTTCAATCAGTGGAATGTGTTTTTTAGCCGTTTCTTCATTACCATCGCCGCGCACTAATAATTGCACTTTAATCTGTACAATTCTATCGCGACTAGCCCCTGGCACATTAAAAATAAATGGTCTAGGCATCGCAACATATAAAGCACTGCCAACCGTTGCCGAAGAACTTGTTGGCGCAGCAGCTACCTCACCATTGGCAGCATCATCTGCAAGGGTTTCTACTGGCTCATCACCACCTGATAATAAAAAGTACCCTGCCACAGCGCCAACAATAAGTAATACAGCGGCAATAATTATTATGAGTTTGCTTTTACTTTTACTTACTTCTTCTATTTCTAAATTAGTATCTTCAGCCATTGTGTTTCCTTTATTTGCAAAGGTATTTGCTTGTTTTAACTATTATAATAGCAGGACTTAGGCATAGTAATCTATTGATGATGACGTTTGTTGTCCAGAACCCTGTATTTGTTTATCTGGTTGCTCACTATTTGTCTCATCTGTAGAGCGATTATTAGCCATTTGCCCTTGTGCATCACCTTCTTGTTGCTGTGCTTGCTCACCTGAGGAATCACCGTAAGAAATACTGCTTTCACCTAGTTCTAAACCTTGCTGCATCAGCATTTCTCTAAGCCTAGGTAACGACTGCTCCAGCGCTTCTTTGGCTTGCTGGTTTTGCACTACAAAGTTGATTTGTGCTTGCTCAGCATCACTTCTAATACGAATTTGCATGCTGCCCATTTCTGGCGGATCTAGGCGAATTTCAGCTTCTTTATTATTAATACTTAACATTGAGCTAACCCGCTCTTGTAGCATTTTTGCCGCATCACTTTTAATAATGTTTAAAGCCTGTAACGTGGCAGGATCAATGCTTACTTGTTTCGCTTGTGCTGTACTTTGTAACTGTCCTGCTTGCAAGCTTTGCGCTTCAATAATAGCTTGTTCGTACCCTAAAGTATCGTATTTAGCGAGACTACTAAGCGACTGTTTGTCAAATATATTAATGATCTGAGAGAAAATTTGTGCTGCACGCGGTGGCATTTGCTCAGCATTAGTGCCGCGCATGCTCTCTTTTTGTAATGCGTCTAACTGTTTGGCAAGCTCTTCAGGGTTATCAGCTACCGATTTTGAACTCTCTAATTTTAGCTCAGGTTTTACATTGGCTGATTCAGTACCAGCCTGTGCTTTTGGCGCTATTGCTCCCGCCAAAGCATTATTTGAAAATAGTGGCTTATCTTTGGCGCTAAACAAGCTGTCCGCGTTAATCGCGGTCTCTAAATCACTGATTACTCCTTTTAGCGAGGTAAGTTCTTTCGTTGATAAAGATTCATTTTTAACGTAACCCTGCAACTGATTGAGTAAGGCCTGTTTTTCTGAGGTAGTTAACGTACTTATTTGTGCATTAATGGTCTGCTGAGGTGTTTGCGGCTTCTCACTTTCACTCACATACTTACTGAGTAATTGCTTTAAATCCGCTAGGTTATCTTTATTAATTGGCTTGCTCATCGCATTAAGCTCAGTGGCTAATTCACCTTGCTGAGCAGGTGTTAAATTTGCCAATAATTTATCTGCTTTAATGGCATTATCATCTTTTGATAACAGCGCCAAAATTGATGAGTCTAATGATGATTTTACGGTTGTGGTATCAGTCGGCTTATCGGCCACCTTATCTGTTGCTAATTGGCTTGAAACAACATCGCCTTTTTGACTCGCATTAACAGCTGCTAGCGCTTTTGTGTCAAGCAGTGTCGGCTCACCTTCGCCTTTTCCTGCTAAATTAGCACCTTGTACATTTTGTGTTTGTGGAATGATTTCATCATCCATAACGGCATCACTTGGCATAGTAATAATAGGTGCCAGCTTATTTTCAGGCTTAGCGTTTATTTTAACAGCGTCTTTGTCTATTAACTGCGCACCACCATGGGGGTTATTTTTTACTGAGGTATCGATGACTTGTGCCGCATTAATTTGCGCCAGCATATCTTCACCGCTCAAAGGCTTTTCTTCGCTACTTTGCTCTTTTAGATCGGATTGTTCATCTGCTGATTGTTTGTTTGGCGCTTTAGCTTGCGTACTGTGTGTTTCAGAAGCTTGGTTAGCAAGGGCTAATTGATCAAAAAAGCCAGCATCATTACTGCTATCTAGCTTTGTTTTATCACTGTCTTTTTTAACTAAGTATGAGTCTTGCTCAGATACCGCTAACATTGAAATATCATTTATCGCCATAAATCACCTAATAAAAGCGGCAACAGCCCACCGCACAATCCTAAAAATCATTGCTCTTGTAGAATCTAAGCAATTAGCATGCCTACCTTATAGTGCTTTATGCCTTTGATAAAACTGATTAGAGGAAAATTCATCGAGCATTTTTTGCTCACTTTTAGCGGCCAACATATCCGCTTTTATCTGTTGTTTTTCAATTAACTTAGCAACCGCTTTCGCTTTTACTTGTTGCTTTAACCACAAGGTTTTACGCTGGCTAACCACCTGCTTTGCAGTGTTAACAGTGCTTGCTTGTTGACGTATCGCTTCTTCAATCTTAGCAATGAATGCATGATACTGACTAAATCCGGCACTTGATAAACCCGACTGCCCCTTAATATGAAGTTGCTGCGTGTATTCAAGTCGAAAGTCATTTAAGCCCTGCAGCTTTTGCTGATTTACTTGCAAATTTTGATTAGCTTGCAAGTAGCTCATGCGCAACGTTTCTTCTTTTTCGTTTTCAAGCCTGAGCAACAAATGCAGTTTATTTTTTGCCATTATGCTTGTCCTAATAATTGCGCGAGCCCTTGAAGGCCATCATCATAGCTAATCACATCACGCATCCCTTGTTGTAAAAATGCGTTCACTCTTGGCATCATGTTTATTGCCTGATCGAGCATTTGATCACTGCCTTTTTGATAAGCGCCCAAGGTGATCATGTCTTTGTTCTGTTGATACATTGAATACACTTGCTTAAGCACCCGAGCTTGTTGCATGTGCGATTCAGACACCACTTGAGGCATAACTCGAGAAATCGATTTTTCTATGTCAATGGCAGGATAATGGCCGCTGTCGGCTAAATCACGCGATAAAACAATATGTCCGTCAAGTATGGCACGTGCAGCATCAGCAATCGGGTCTTGCATGTCATCGCCTTCACTCAGTACGGTAAAAAAGGCAGTAATAGAGCCTTGCCCTTCTCCGCCATTACCGGCACGTTCAACTAATGCGGGTAATTTAGCAAATACTGAAGGCGGATAACCTTTGGTTGCAGGAGGTTCACCTACAGCCAGTGCTATTTCACGCTGCGCCATGGCATAACGCGTCACCGAGTCGAGTAATAACAATACGTTTAAACCTTGATCTCGAAAATACTCTGCAATGGTTACCGCACTTTCGCAGCCTTTTAATCGCATTAATGGTGAGGCATCAGCGGGGGCTGCAACAACAACTGAACGTTTACGCCCTTCAACACCCAGTATTTCTTCAATAAATTCTTTTACTTCTCGACCACGCTCACCGACTAAACCCACTACAATCACATCGGCTTCACTGCCTCGGGTCATCATGCCTAATAATACTGATTTACCCACACCAGAGCCTGCAAATAAGCCCATGCGCTGGCCTTGGCCGACAGTAATCACCGAGTTAATAGCACGTACCCCCACATCCATAGGCTTACTAATGGGGCGTCTTGCAAGAGGGTTTATTGCATTTTGAGCAAATTTGAGTGTATGTTCTGCATTAATTTTACCTAAGCCATCTAAAGGTCTGCCTAAGCCGTCTACCACTCGACCAAGTAAGCTCATGCCAACAGGCAAACCTGTGTCATTAACTTGGGGGATAACTCGCGCACCAGGAAGTACGCCTGAAATGTGGTCGTTAGGCATTAAATACAAAGTTTGATCGTTAAATCCAACAATTTCAGCGTCAACAAAGCCGTTCATTGTTTCAATTTTACATTGGCTGCCTACCGGAGCGCGCAAACCTTTGGCTTCCAGTGTTAAACCAACCACACGCGTTAAAACTCCCGCGACTGCAGGCGCTGGAATTTTAATATGTCGTTGGTATTGAGATAAGCGTTCGCTTAATGAAGTATCGCTCACAGACATGACACGCCAATAAAAAAGTTAGATACCACTATTATGCAAAAAGCTATCCAACGTTTCTTTGACACGGGTTTTCAAGGTCATATCTAAAGATGATAACGTTGTTTTAACTTCACAACCGCCCCGCTCTAGAGTGGGTTCTGCAATTAATTGCCAATGATTATCTTCAATAGCTTGTTCACCATAACTGGCTTTTATCAGCGTTAAGTCATCTGGATGAAGATGAATTCGAACTTTTTCTTGTTCTGCATTAAGTGCATCAATGCTTTTTTTCAAAGTATGTAAAATAATATCAGGTGATGTTTTTACTTCTTGATAAATAATCGCTTCACTGAGCATAGTGGCTAGCTGTACCAGCTGTTTTTCTGCTTGCTCGTCCACTTTTTTAAGCGGGTCGCTTAAACTATCTAGTAAGCCACGCAGGCTGGTCAACTGCTCATCAATTAAGGGTTTAACGTCTTCTTGGCCTTGTGTTTTACCCAGCTCTACACCTTCTTTGTAACCCGCCTCTTTACCCTCGGTTACGCCTTTGTCAAAGCCATCTATATAGCCTTGTTCGTGCCCTTGTTTAAGGCCTTCTTCGTAGGCATCTTGGCGAATACGCTCCAGCTCTACCATAGTTAATGAAGGCAGCTCTGGTTCTTCCGGTTCTTCTACTTGTTCTTTTGCTATTTCTTTACGGTATAGCTCGGCTAAGGGTGTGCCATAAGCCGTAGAGCGATTGCGAAAGCTTCGCTCATCGGGAGCAACATCAGGAATTGGCCAATTTTTTAATAACTCATCAGCTTCATCTGCATGTAACGGGCGACCTTTAGAGTGACTCATAGGTTATAAGAACTCCTCACCACCGCCACCACCAAGCATAATTTCACCTGAATCAGAAAGGCGACGTGCTGTTGATAAAATTTCTTTTTGCGCCGCTTCTACTTCACTAATGCGCACAGGAGCCATAGCTTCTAAATCATCAGCGAGCATTTCAGCGGCACGTTTTGACATGTTACCCAAAATTTTCTCTTTAAGGGCATCGTCGGTCCCTTTAATGGCTTTCATTAATACATCTTGCGGCACTTCACGCAGGATTGCTTGAATGCCTCTGTCGTCTACATCCATTAAGTTTTCGAAGACAAACATTAAGTCTTGAATTTGTTGCGACATTTCTTCGTCATGCTCACGGATTGAATCCATTAACTGCCCTTCAACATTGGTATCGAGGTAGTTCATGATATCTGCCGCAGCTTTTAAGCCACCCATTTTCGCAGCTTGTGCACCCGCTTGACCGGCAAATTGTTTTTCCATAATTTCATTCAATTCTTGCAATGCTGCCGGTTGTACTTCTTCTAAATTAGCAATACGCATGGTTAAATCGAGGCGCACTTTTTCAGGAAATTGCGCTAAAATTTCAGCCGACTGTTCAGGCTCTAGGTAAGAGAGAACAATTGTTTGAATTTGTGGATGCTCATTACGAATAATGTTAGCCACCTGTTTAGAGTCCATCCATTTTAATGAATCAAGGCCTTTAGCGCCTGAACCCATCACTATTTGGTCTATCAAGCTGGCGGCTTTATCTTCACCTAATGCGGCTGTAAGTGCTTTTTTGATGAAGTCTTCAGACTGAAAACCTATCGTACTAAAGCTTTGAATTTGTTCAATAAATAAATTATGAACCGCGCTAATTTTAGCTTGTGACAAATCATCGATTGCCGCCATGGCCATACCTACCTTTTGCACTTGTTTTGGCTCTAAGTGCTTTAGGATTTGCGCTGCATCTTCTTCAGTTAAGCTCAGCAATAATATCGCGGCTTTATCTACACCATCAAGTTTATCAACATCAAACGCTTGAGGTAGTTGTTTTTGTTCTTGATCAGTCATCTTCTGTTAACCACGCTTTCACTACTTGTGATGATAGTTCTGGTTCATTGGCTACAAGGGCACGAACCGCTTTGAGTAAGTCTTCGTCGCCGTGTAGGTCTGGTAAGCGTAGTGTACCATCGCTTGAGAAGCCAACAGAAGCAGAATCAAAGTCATTATTTAGCATATCTAATGTGCTGTCACCAAGATCAACACCTGAACTAAGAGAATCTTCATCGTATTCTTCAAGTGTATTATCTGGGTAGATTAAGCGTTTAAGCATAGGTTTAACGACAGCTAAAATCAGTACAATAATAACCAGTGCACCTAATACTAAGCGCATCATTTTCATAAACCAATCTTGTTCCCATAAAGGCAACTCAAAATCAAGCGCTGAGTCTTCACGAACAAATGGTACGGTCACTACTTCAAGTGCATCGCCACGTTGCATATCAAAGCCTACGCCACCTTGTAACAAGCGACGAATATTTGACAGGGCTTCAACCGAGCGTGGCGTCATAGTTGTTTCACCATTTTCACCCACCGTAGGCAGGTAATCAACCGCAACAGAGACGCTTATTCTGCGGATCACTCCAGTTTGCTGACGCTTATGTGAAATAGTGGTATCGAGTTCATAGTTACGAGTGGCTTCTTTGTGAGTTCTACTCGGTGAGGTTGCAGTGCCTGCACCGCCCGCCATCGCATCTTCAGGAATAGTTGAGTTAACTGGTGGCTGATTAGTCAGCGCGCCTGGAATACCAACCGCTAGGCCACCAATATTATTTTCTTCAAAGGTCGTTTCACTTCTTACCGCAGGTAAATCTGGGTTGTAACGTTTTTGTGTTTCTTCTACCGCACTAAAGTCCATACTTAAATCTACTTGTGCGGTGTAATTACCTAATCCAACCACGGGGATCAAAATACTGTCGATTTTTTCTAGGTATTCTTGCTCACGTTTACGTTCTATATCGTATTCTTTACGCGAGCGTGCAGCTAAAGAGGTTTGCGAGCCTGAATTTAATAAACGACCATTTTGATCGGTCACAGTAACGCGCGAAGGCTCAAGCCCTTGTACCGCTGAAGCTATCATATCAACAACCGAGTCAACTTCTTCGCCATCTAGAGAGCGACCGCGTTTAAGAGTAAGTACAACAGTCGCAGAGGGTTTTTTCTCTCTACGGGCAAATACATTTTCTTTGGGAATAGCTAACAATACTTTGGCGCGAGTAACATTATTTAGCTCTTCTATAGTACGGGCAAGTTGTTGCTCACGGCCATGTTTAAGGCGCTCACGTTCTAAACGTTGGCTTACCCCAAACCCCATGTCTTGCATAATAATGTCGCTACCTGATGTAGGCCCTTGATCTAAACCTTCACGGGTCATCAATAACTTGATATTTTGATATTCAGTTTCATCCACCGAGACCACATTGCCATCAAGTTGGTAGTCAATTTTTTGTGCATCTAAAAAGTCGAGTGTTTCTATTAACTCTTCAGTTTGCATTTTACCTAAAGGGCGCATATCTGGCTGACGAGCCCAAATAATAACGAAAATAGCAATGGCTAAACAAATAGCTAATGCAACAATCAGGGTAATTTGACGTAAAACATCAACACCGCCAAGGGCACTGAAATAGCCTGATTTTTGCTCTTGTTGATCTTCGTTTTCACTTTGCTCCATCATGCCATCAGCAAGTGCCAGATCTGTAGATTGATTAGATTGCGCCACAATAATTCTCCACTACCTAATTAAACAGGCATGTTCATAATTTCTTTATAAGACTCAACAAGCTTATTACGAACCTGTACCGTAGCTTCAAATGCCACAGAAGACTTTTGCGAAGCAATCATAGCCTCGGCAAGTGACACGCTTCTGTCGCCATTCTCTACCGCTTTTACTTTTTGCCCTGCGTCTTGCTGAAGTTCATGCACTGTATTAAGGGCATTACTCAACATGTCACCAAACTGTGCTGTAGAGGTTGATTGCACTTGCGTTGGCAAGTTATTAACTTGATTACTACGTGTGGCCTCTGCAGCCATTGATTGCATTTCTTGAAATAAAGCACTGTTTTGAATTTTCATAATTGTCTCTGATAATGCAGTAAACTCTTAAAGAGAATAAAGCACAAAACATGCCAAAAATTAAAATCAATTAAAACAACGCTTTAAGTAAAATAATTAAGCAGTCAGAGTTTTGACAGCCCTAAATTCAAGTGATTGAACTTAGGGCTTATGGGGGTTATGCTGGGAGGGAAATACCTAAATCACGCATTTGTGCTAATTTGTAGCGTAAAGTACGCGGGCTAATACCTAAGGTTTCGGCGACCTCTTTACGTTTTCCTTGGCAGCGTGCCAAGGTTTCTAAAATAATACGATGTTCTTTATCTTTAAGCTCATCTTTGTAACTACCAGTATCGACGGCTAACAAATCATTTTTTTGCTCATCTGCAGGCGCTGCTTTTTCATCATAATAAGCGTTACTGAGACTACTTTTTACAGGCTCAATGTCAGCTTTAGTTTCTGCCACAAAATGCGTTGGAGCTAGATTTTCGATAAAAATAGCATGCTCATCAATACTATTCCCACTGCGTAAAATTAATGCTCGCTGAATAACGTTATCTAGTTCGCGTACGTTACCGGGCCAGCTATGGCTAAGCAGTTTTTGTTCAGCGCTTGTATCTAGGTACGCCATTGGCTCTTTACTTTTACTTAAATGGCGTTCAATTAAGTGTTTCGCCAGCACAATAATATCACCTGGGCGCTCACACAGTGGTCGCCACAGCAAAGGGAAAACATTAAGTCGATAATATAAATCTTCGCGGAACTGATTATCAGCAACTGCTTCTTTTAACTCTCGGTTACTTGTGGCAAGCACACGTACATCCAGTGCAATGGTTTTACGACCACCTAAACGCTCAACTTCACGCTCTTGTAGTACACGTAACAGCTTGGCTTGCAGGCCTAAATCCATTTCGGTGATTTCATCTAGTAAAATAGTACCGCCCTGTGCTTGTTCAAACTTACCAGGGCAAGCTTGAATAGCACCGG
The DNA here is from genome assembly GCF_030407535.1 of Pseudoalteromonas sp. APC 3224. Classification (GTDB taxonomy): domain Bacteria; phylum Pseudomonadota; class Gammaproteobacteria; order Enterobacterales; family Alteromonadaceae; genus Pseudoalteromonas. The sequence continues at coordinate 84,626 of NZ_JASDDF010000013.1, forward strand.
TAAACGCGCCTTTCTCATAACCAAATAAAGTGGCTTCGAGCATATTTTCAGGAATAGCAGCACAGTTAATCGCAACAAACGGTTCATTACAGCGTTTTGATTTGTCATGAATATAACGCGCCAGTACTTCTTTACCAGAGCCACTTGGCCCAAGCACCATCACACTGGCATCTGAACGAGCAACTTTATTAGCAAGTTCGAGTAATTGAATACTACTAGGATCGGCGACAATGGGCCCGTCTGTTTCTTTTTCTTTTTCTGGTAAGTAACGACTCACCATATTCAATAGCACTTCTGGTGCAAATGGCTTAGCCATATAATCAATCGCGCCTAAACGCATTGCCTCAACCGCATCATCAATGGTGGCATAGGCTGTCATCATCAGTACGGGTAAATCAGGGTGATTTAATTTAATACTACGTAATAAATCTAGGCCACTCATTGCGCCCATTTGCACATCACTGACCACCAGTGAAAATACGTCTTTTTTTAATAGCAACATGGCTTGCTCAGCACTGTTGGCTGCCATGCAAGCGATGCCCGACATTTCTAGAGTATCAATTAATGCTTCACGAAGTCCGGCGTCGTCTTCTACAACTAAAATAGTGTTACTCATGTGACTCCCCTAATTTAGATGCGACACTAATAGGCAGCAACATACTAAAAATTGCTCCCCCGTGTGGGTTGTTGTTTGCCTCCACCCTTCCCTGATGCGCACTGGCTACCGAACTAACAACGGCAAGCCCTAAGCCTGTACCTTGGCTTTTAGTGGTATAAAAAGGTTCAAATATTTTCTCGCTCTGAACTAAGTCAATGCCTGGACCATTGTCACTTACGCTAATGCGTACAAAGTCAGAGTCTTGTTTGTCACGTAGGGCGCTAAGGTGAACCTGCGCGCCACTGCCAATAACTTGAATACTGTTGTGAATAAGGTTTTGAATAGCGCTTGCTAGTGCGGTTTTATTACCCATAATTTCTATATCGGGTTCAGGTAAGCTCACATTTAATTCGCTATCATTGAGCGCTACCATGGCATCGGCACCGGCTTTAACTTCACTGAGTAGCTGTTGCATCGACACTTGCTCAACCACCTGCTGATCACCACTTTTAGCAAATAGCAGCATGTCGTTTACTTGGGTTTCTAAATCTTTCAAGCGAGACATTAATTTTGTGTGAAAACTGCCGCGTGATGCTTCGGGTAAGCGCTTTGAGCCTAAATTGGCAGCATACAACATCGCTGCTGATAACGGTGTGCGTACTTGATGGGCCAAAGATGCCACCATTTTACCTAACGCACTTAAACGCTGCATATGCGCGACTCGCTTTTGTAAACGTCGGGTTTCGGTCAAATCGGTCATTAATATAAGTTGCCCAGGCTCTGGCGCAAGTGCGGTAATATCGAGTTTTATTAAGCGTCCATCTTTTAACGACACTTCATGACCATCATCTTGATGAGGACGAAATGAGCGCTGAATAACACTAAACCACTTCTCACCTTCTAGTGGTTCACCGAGCATATCGATAGCAATTTGATTCGCTTTAGCGATCATTCCTTTACCATCGAGTACAATCACGCCCGCAGGCATAGTATCAACTAAATGAGAAAGCCAACTTGCCTGTTGACGCAAATCACTCAACTCACCAACATACTCCTCTTGCAGTAAACATGGGTTATACTGGTTAGCAGAAATAAACTGGGGTTTTAGCACACTTGCAAGGGCCATAATCAACTCTCTAAAATAATGTAGATACAGTAGCTAATGCATAATGTGTACCAAAATTATTTTACAGTAAATTCAATAGATTAAACCGTAAAAACACGTGCCGTAAAAATGACGCGCAAAGGAAAATGTATGAATAAAGAGACTCAGTGCCGCTGCCCATGGTTAGATACAACAAAACCTGACTATGTGGAATATCATGATCATGAATGGGGCGTCCCAGTGTATGAGGATCAACTACTTTTTGAGTTTTTAACATTAGAATCGGCACAAGCAGGACTTAGCTGGTATACAATATTAAAAAAGCGTGAGAATTATAAAAATGCCTTCGCCAACTTTGATGTACACAAAGTAGCGGCCTTTACTGAACACGATATAGAAAAATTAATGCAAAATGCGGGCATAGTTCGCAACCGCTTAAAAATTGTCGCAACAATTAATAACGCGAAATGCTTTATTGCAATTCAAGAAGAATTTGGCAGTTTTAGTGATTATCAATGGCGGTTTGTTGGTAATAAACCTCAGGTAAACGATCTAGAAACACTGGCCGACTACCCTGCAGTTACTGAGGCATCGACGTTATTTGCGAAGGATTTAAAAAAGCGTGGCTTTAAATTTTTAGGCCCAACCACAGTGTATGCTTACATGCAGGCCTGTGGAATGGTTAACGATCATAGTAATGATTGTTTTAGGAAAGAAGAAGTTAAAAAGTTAGGGTTAAAGGTTAAAGGTTAAAGGTTAAAGGTTAAAGGTTAAAGGTTAAAGGTTAAAGGTTAAAGGTTAAAGGTTAAAGGTTAAAGG
>NZ_JASDDF010000013.1:87244-123077 GCF_030407535.1 Pseudoalteromonas sp. APC 3224
AGGTTAAGCAAATAGCATAACTTTAGGCTTTTTGGTTTTAACCCTTTAATTGTTATATTTACCCAAAAAACAGTAAGTTGGCACCCAACGCAGACGTGGGGTAAACCTGCTAAAAAATAGAACCTGTAACGGATTCAGTGTAACTACCGGTGTTTAGTTTTTCTAACCTAATATCTAATACCTAATACCTAATACCTAATACCTAAAATATAACACCTGCACTTTGCTCTTAATCCCTAGACAAGTTATATTTTTTCATTTTTTCGACCAGTGTGGTTCGCCTTACGCCTAGTACTTCAGCAGCACGGGCAACAACATAATCAAAGCGCTCTAATGCCTGGGTGATTAAGTTAATTTCAAGCTCAGCTAAGTACTCCTTAAGCTCAATACCTTCATCGGGCAATAAACCGGGTGCCGCTTGAGCAAAATCATCTTCGAGGTCTATTTCGTCTTCGCTGAATCCGCCACTAAAAATATCATTAAACGCATCACGCTCCATCAGTTCTTCTGGGTACTGTGGCTCATAGGCTTCAACTTCAATGTAGCGGTATTTATTAGGTAAATCAGGAACATCAACCACCTTGTCTGGGAACATAATAACCATACGCTCAACTAAGTTAGCGAGCTCACGAATATTACCTGGCCAAGAATGCTCTTTTAAACTTTCAATAGCACGCTCTGTAAACTTAGCCGTAGTACCGCTTTGCTCATTTACGCGGCGCATTAGCTCTTTAAGTAGCAAAGGGATGTCTTCTGCACGTTGAGCAAGTGATGGACTCTCAATAGGAAAAACATTTAAGCGATAGTATAAATCTTCTCGAAACGAGCCTTTTTCAATCATGCCTTCAAGATCGCGGTGGGTTGCAGCAATAACACGTACATCGGCTTGAATCGCTTTGGTACCGCCAACGCGCTCATAGCTACGCTCTTGTAGTACTCGCAATAGCTTAACCTGCATTTGCAGCGGCATATCACCAATTTCATCTAAAAATAACGTACCACCTTGTGCCAATTCAAACCGGCCTTTACGTGCTGAAATAGCCCCGGTAAATGCACCTTTTTCATGGCCAAATAGTTCACTTTCAAGTAGCTCTGCTGGAATTGCCCCACAGTTTACTGGTACAAATGGACCTTTGTTACGCTTAGACAGCAGGTGCACATTACGAGCAACCACTTCTTTACCTGTGCCCGACTCACCTAAAATAAGTACATTGGCATCGGTTTTAGCAACTTGAGTAATTAAAAAGCGTAAATCTTTTACGGCTTTGGTTTCACCTACAAGGCCATCAAAGGTACTTTTTTCTTTATTATGTTGATGCTCATGAGGCAGCATACGCTGATATTGCTGACAATCATGTAGTAACTGGGTAGTAACTTCATGAGTAAATGGCTCACAGATTAGTCCAACAACATTGGCGAGACTCAGTAGCGGTTTGAGCGTTTCACCTATCAGTAAAAAAGGGAAAGTCGGATAGCGTTTAATTAAACTTTCATGATCTAAAGATTGCAGCGCCCCTAACACCACAATACATTCTTTATTTTGATAGTGACTACATGCCTGCTCAAAGTCAGCTTCTGTTTGCAACTGTACCGCCTCACCGATAAAAGTAAGGGATGCATATAATCCAATAGAGCGATTATTATTATTATCTAAAATTAAGATCATTTTTAGCGAGCCATTTATTTCACTAATTTGTTTTATTAATCAAATTGTAAGCCAGTTGGATTTGGATGCAAGTAATAGCGGCGATTTTTTGACATTAACGCCAAAAAACAGACACCCCGCCTGAAAAGCCAATACTTTATAACTAATAACTCTTTAACTATTTATAACGGCATACCCACTTAGGATGAATTATCCAACACATTTTGCCACTGGCAATGATACGATTCTACACAGAAGAAACTCATAAAAACTGCTATTATTACTTAAAGGTGTGACTGTATTTGCCGATAAAGTAATAGTCAAACTTATGTTGGAACTAAACTTGCTTATAGTTCTGAACATGTAATTAAAATTTGAGGAATCACCTATGGCGCACGCATCAATCAATAAATACCGTCAAATAACAGTTAGCAGCGTTAAAGAAATGACGCCTTATGATCAAGTCAAACTCGTGTTTGTGAACATTGTTGGCAAACTTTCTGCTGCAAAGGGATTTATTGAACGTAAAGAGTTAGAAAAAAAAGGCAACGCAATCTCTGATTGTATAGTGCTACTTGGTGCGTTGCAGCAAGTATTAAATTTTGAACATAATAATGAAGTATCAGCTAACTTAGACTCTTTATATGATTATTGTCAGCGATGCTTACTAACCGCAAACCTTGAGAACGATATAGAAAAAATTGATGAAGTAATTACCTTGATCAAGGAAATAAAATCAGGTTGGGAAGCAATCCCATTTGAACAAAGAGAACCACAACTATAATGTCTTTAAAGCGGGTTACAAGCTCACAAGTTAAAGATAGTGAGACTAGAGCATATTGCAATGATCTAGTAAGTTTGATTGCTGACTCAGAAGATTGGGATATCGAGCAAGCGCTGAATATTCATAATAAACTTGATGTTCACATAAGTAGCTCACTTTCTAGAGAAAAAACTCATTATTCAGCCACTGAACTTGAGTTTTTAATTAACCTAATAGAACAGCTATCTGTTAAAATAGATAATCAAAAGCAACTATTAGCGGTTAAAATAGTTGGTAATCAAAAAAATAAAAAAGCTGTAAATAAGTATAAATCTAATATTTAAAAACACTGCTTGCCTTAGCTAACCCCCTATTTTATTCCCCTTTACAGAGTGATTAATTGATTTATCACTCTGTATTTTTATAGCCTGAAAGTTCACTATAAACCAAGCGTTGTTAATTACCAATAAGCGAACAGGTATAAAAAAACCTGACTAACAAGCCAGGCTTTATTTACTAAACAATGCTATTTAGCTAGACTTTTTAGCCACACCCGGTAGGTTAGCTAATTGCTGCTGCAAGTAACCTCCTGTCGAGTTTAGGTTAGCAACTAATATATCCATGGCATTGTATTGGCTATATAGTCGCTCTTCATACTTTTTCATTCGGCTATTAAATGCATCAACTTCATCTTGTAGCTTATCGAGTTGTGTTTCACGCCCTTCAATACGTGAACTAATAATACCATCAGAGGCCGTATAACCTTTAATAACAGTATCTAACTGGCCAACAAAACCATCACCGTCATTTTCGCCAACAAAAAACGTTTGGATAGCTTGTGGATCACTTTCTACCGCAGCTTTAAGAGCGTCAGAATCAATACTTAACTTACCTGAGCGCTCAGTTCTAATACCAAAGTTAGCTAAAAATTCGGTATTACCATTACCCGTGCTAAATTCAGATGTTAACATCGAGCGTACTTGGTTTACAGAGCCTCTAAGTAATGAATCACCCGCAAGTGCACCAACGCCCTCTTCAGCGCTAGAGCGACCTAACTGATTTGATAAATCAATAAATGCATTAAACTTCTCTACAAACGACTTTAATCCAGCAGCAACATTATTGTTATTTTCAGTGATAGTTGCTTTACTTAAATCATCGTCTGCATTGTGAATTTTTTTAGCATTAATGGTAACGCCTTCAATAACATCTTTAAACTCATTGGTACTGCTTGAGGCCACAAGCGTTCCGTCAATCGTAATTGAAGCATCCGTCGCTGCTGTTACTTCGTTTAAGTTTTCAGCATACGTTGTTGATGTTGTATCACTATCATACGCAAGACGAGACAAGCCAGACAAGTCTATATTATCACCATCACCGACATCATCAACTACAATTTTTATTGCGTTTTCTGCGCCGGTTTCTTTACTTGATAACACTAATCGCTGCCCCGTATCGTCGGTAATAATAGTAGCATTAACTGAGTCGTTATCGGTAGAATTATTAATCGCGTCACGTATATCAGCCAGCTTTGCTGTGTCTGACACATTTATGTCAAAACTGTTAGAGCCAGAACTAATCGTGAGCTTACCCTCTCCCACCGCTTCATCGCCAGCTATAGCATTTGATGTTAGCTTTTGGTTCTCAGCCAAACTATTAACTTTAATAGAGTAATTATTGGTTTGCGCGTTTTTTTCAGAGCTTAAAGAAACAAAGTCGTCACTGCCACTGATAGTGCGCTTTTGAAAGTTTTCGATGTCACCCAATGATTCTAGTGAACCATTAAGCTCTTCCAAAGAGGCTTTTAGGGTACCTACTGCAGATATATCGGTAGTAAAGTTTGCTTGCTGTTTAGTTACTCGAGCTTGGTAAGGGCTTTTTTCAGCATTCACTAAAGCAGTTACAATTTCATTAACTTGAAGCCCTGAACCTATACCTTTAAATGAAATATCCATAATAATTACCCTCTTAAATTACTGAAAACTAAACTTTAAAATCAACCAATACACCGGTGGCTTCCGCTAATTTAGCAACGATACCTAATACCTCTTCAGACGGGTACTGCTTAACTAAATCACCACTTTCTTTATCAATCACCTTAATAACATTACGGCCAGAATCTTCGTCGACCTTAAACTGAAGGCTGCGATTCATTTCGCCCATAAAGTCCTGCAATTGCTGTACCACCTTCTCTAGTTTTTCAGGTGATAACTCAGTTTTAGAAATTTCGCTATTACTTGCAGTGGTGGTGATGGGTGTATTCTTTTGTTCATCAGCATTTTGCTTAACTTGTGATGGGGTTTGGTAACTTGAGGTAACCTCACCTTTTTGCGCTGAGCTGATATTTAGATTTAAACTTTGCGTTTCCATAATTCGCTCCTACTATAAAGCGATATAAAGCTTTATACCTATACAAGAAAGGAAGGGTTGCCCCTTCCTTAGTAGTTAAGTATAGAGCTTATTGTTAAATTAACCTAATAAGCTAAGTGCTGCCTGTGGCAACTGGTTAGACTGAGCTAAGATTGTTGTACCAGCCTGTTGCATAATCTGGTTTTTAGTCAGTTTAGCCGTTTCTGCAGCGTAATCTGTATCTTCGATACGGCTTTTAGAAGCTGATACGTTTTCTGATACGTTTGCAAGGTTAGCAATAGTGAAACCAAAACGGTTTTGTACCGCACCTAAGTCAGCACGTTGTGCATCAATTTGCGCAAGCGCCGCATCAATTGTTTGAATTGCATCTTGTGCACCTTGACTTGTTGCCCCAGAAATATCAATACTTTCAACTGATGTCAAAGAACTTGTAGAACCACTAAACAACTCAGTCTCATCGGCAGTTCCATCATTAGAAATACCAATTTTGTTCGGTGATGATAAGTTTATTTCTGATGTTTTTGAAGCCGTTGCTGTAGATGCAGTTACTCCATCAAATGTTAAACCACCAGCTGGAGTACCTGCATCCATAACAGATTCAATACCATCAACACCCGTTGCTTTTAGCGTAATCGTTCCAGCATCAGAGTCATAAACTGCATCGTAACCATCGGCAACCATATCTTCAGCTAAGCGAGACATCTCACCACCATACGTTCCTAAATCATAGTTGTCATCGCCAACATTAATCGTAGCGTTATCTGTATTAGTGATACCAGCAATAGTCACTTCTAGACGAGCTTCAGCAACTACGCCTGTAGCAGCAGCATTTATTTTTGCTGCAGCACCATCAGCACCATCATCAGCTAAGAGTGCAACATCGACACCATTAATATTAAGCGTACCTGCTGTTATAGCTTCATTTGTAGCCATGTCACCAGCTGCAGCAGCTGCGCCAAATACAGAACCAGCACCATCAATTTCATTTGCACCAATCGCATCTGCTGATACATCACGCAAAGTTACGTTGATTGTTTCGTTAGCGTTTGAACCCACTTGGAATTGTTTAGTACCGAACGAACCATCTAGTAAGCTTGTACCACCAAATTTAGTCGTTTCAGCGATACGAGTAAGCTCTTGCTGTAATGCGCCCACTTCTTTTTGTAGTGCTGCACGAGCGTTAGCATCGTTTGAACCATTAGCTGATTGTAGAGATAGATCACGCATACGTTGTAAGATGTTTGATGACTCTTGCATCGCACCCTCAGCAGTTTGCGACATTGAGATACCATCATTCGCGTTACGCTGTGCAACACCTAAACCATTAATTTGTGAAGAAAGACGGTTAGCAATTTGTAGACCTGCCGCATCATCTTTCGCGCTATTGATTTTCATACCAGATGAAAGACGTTGCATTGATGTACCTAATGCTTCGCTAGATTTTGATAAGTTTCTTTGTGCATTTAATGATGCAACGTTAGTATTTACTGATAAAGCCATGTTATAACTCCTGATTACTTTCGTAATGTAACTAATTGATTTTAACCAAGAGCCATCACAATAAAAATCTGTTCAAGCTCCGTTCTAATTAAGTTAACGGCCGTTATAAAATTACCTTTAGCTTTTTTTTAAAAAAATAGTGTTTTTTTCACCCTTTCAATTCAGACTACTGTTTTTAAAGGAGTTATATTTTAAAGGTTAAGTGTTGGATTAGCATTTAGGGTACAAGTTAAACATGTAGTAGTTATTTTAAATGCCTCTTTTAATAATTTATTTACTATAAAGGTTGATAGAATAATAAATGTATTTAAATGATTTGTAGGTGAAGCTTTATATTAAGTAAATGCAGCTGTTAGCTTGTTTGTAGTATTTAAAGTATAAGCGCGATATCAGCCGGTTGTCATCATCTGACTAACAACCGGTCTATCTCTAAGGGATAAAAACACTTAGCTAATTTAAAAGAGTACAGCAAAGTAATAAGCAACGCTGGCTTACCTACTAATTCCTGAATTAGCTTTCATTTTATTTTTTAACATTTAAGATTAAAGCTTAATTATTAAAATATATAGAAACAGGGGCATCTTGATGAGCTATAACAATATCAAGATCGCCATCACCATCTAAATCAGCAAGAGCTACAGCACGACTACTATTATTACCTAGCGATTGGCCACTATCATAAAAGGTACCTGAGCCATCATTTAAGTATACTTTATTAGCATTACCAAGAGCATTAGCTTCAACTAAATCATCATAGCCATCGCCATCTACATCTCCAAGAACAACGCCCCAAGTATAATCATTAGGCTTTCCAACATTGCGACTTACAGTTAACCCAGAGCCTTTTCTAATTCTGTTATACGTAAGCCAACCGGCAGTTATAACATCTTGATATGAATCATTATTAATGTTGCCAACAGCAACTCCTGGAGCATGATATTCACCAGCAGTTTTGCTAACCGTCCTAAGCTGTCCATATTTATTACTCATATACACAGTATCTTCATTTATATTACCTGCATATACGTCTAACCGACCATCGCCGTTAAAATCTCCAACTGAAATTGCTTGTGTTCTTGTTAAGTTTTTCTTATTTGGTTCTTTTAGGCTAAAGGAGCTATTGAATATGCCAGTCCCATTATTTTTATAAACTCGATTATAGCTTCCAAAATTTCCCGCTACTATATCTATATCGCCATCATTATCCATATCACCTACAGCTAGGGCTTGGGTTCCACCATTACCTAGAGATTGCCCTGTGTCAGCAAACATACCCGTTCCATCATTAAATAAAACTTTGTTTCCACCGCTATTATTTCCAATAACCAAATCTACATAACCATTTCCATTGAAGTCAGCAAACTTCACAGAATAAGCATACATTTGTTTACTAAAATCAATTGATTGACTAGAGTCGGTAAAGTTACCCAAACCATCATTTATAAAAATACGCGCACCTCTAGGAATAGAGGTAGCAATATCTAAATCGCCGTCGTTGTCAATATCAGCTATTGCTAGAGAAAACACACCTCCATTCCCTAACGCTTGTCCCGAATCAATAAAGCCACCTGTACCACTTAAAGCACTAAAGCTTGTTAAAGCTAGAGAGACAGTCGCATAAAGTACACTATATTTAATGTTCATTTGTTAATTCCTTTTTATTATCCAATTAAAAATTGAGCATAAAATATCATTATATGCAATGCAAGCAATTTATCGCTAAAATAGGTACAAAAATAAAGCGCAATATTTGTTCGAAAAAACAAATTGTATAGCGTAATTTAAGTGGGTGGTGGAAATGCTAAACTTTAATTGCGGTTATGATTATTAAATTTAGTACTTTTTGAGGCATCATCTTTTAAATTAAAAAACGCACCTAAGTAGGTGCGCTAAATGATTCAAGCTTATTATAAAACTGTTACTTAACCACCGAGTAGACTTAATGCGGCCTGTGGTAACTGATTTGCCTGAGACAAAATAGTAGTACCTGCTTGTTGCATGATTTGGTTTTTAGTTAACGTTGCGGTTTCAAGCGCGTAATCGGTATCTTGAATACGGCTACGCGAAGCTGACACGTTTTCAGATACGTTAGCAAGGTTGGCAATAGTAAAGCCAAAACGGTTTTGCACCGCACCTAAATCGGCACGCTGAGTATCTATTTGTGCCAATGCAGCATCAATTGTTTGAATTGCCGATTGAGCCCCCTCACTAGTTGTACCACTAATATCTATCGCTTCAACCGATGATAACTCACTCAATGCACCATTAAACATCTCTAGCTCATTCGCTGAACCATCATTTGAAATACCAATTTTATTCGGTGATGACAAATTAATTTCTGACGTTTTTGAAGCCGCCGCTGTAGCTGCAGCAGTTCCGTCAAACGTTAATCCACCAGCTGGAGTACCTGCATCCATAACAGATTCAATACCATCAACACCCGTTGCTTTTAGCGTAATCGTTCCAGCATCAGAGTCGTAAACTGCATCATAACCATCAGCAACCATATCTTCAGCTAAACGAGCCATTTCGCCACCATATGTGCCTAAATCATAGTTATCATCACCAATATTAATTGTTGCATTATCAAGGTTTGTTACTCCACCAATAACTACCTCTAAGCGAGCCTCGGCTGTAACGCCTGACGCGGCTGAATTAATCTTATTAGCAACCCCATCGGCGCCATCATTAGCCCCGAAAGCCACATCAGTACCATTAATATTTAGTGAACCAGCAGATACAACTTCGTTAGCGGCCATACTGCCTGCGGCAACTACACCAAATACAGTACCTGGCCCATCAATTTCATTAGAACCAATAGCATCGGCAGCAACATTACGTAAACTTACATTAATGGTTTCATTCGCATTTGCACCTACCTGAAACTGTTTAGTACCAAAAGTGCCGTCAAGTAAGCTGGTGCCACCAAATTTAGTGGTATCTGCAATTCGAGTGAGCTCTTGTTGCAGGGCTGCTACTTCTTTTTGCAGTGATGCACGGTCAACCGCACTATTTGAACCATTCGCTGATTGCAGTGATAAGTCACGCATACGTTGCAGAATATTTGCTGACTCTTGCATTGCACCTTCAGCAGTTTGCGCCATAGAAATACCATCGTTGGCATTACGCTGAGCAACCGTTAGGCCATTAACCTGAGACGTTAGTCGGTTGGCAATTTGTAAACCTGCAGCATCGTCTTTTGCGCTATTAATACGCAAACCAGATGATAGTCTCTGCATTGAGGTTTCAAGTGCCATGCTAGATTTAGATAGATTGCGTTGCCCATTAAGTGATGCAACATTTGTATTTACGCTTAAAGCCATTTTACCATCTCCTAGTTTCAATCAGAATGTGGTTCAAAATATTTAAGCAAAAACCACACTGTCTATGACTAGTTGAATGCATTACTTGTGCCAACTAGTAAAAAAAGATTAACCCTATGTTTTAAAACAACTAAATAACACTTATTGCGGCTTTAAATTAGAAGTTAGCGATTTTTTGACAGAAGATAAAAAGGGGGTGACAGTTTTTTGCCGCTTCGTTAAGGCAAGTTATTACCTACTTTTCTCGTATAGTAATAACCTGCCTTGGATGGTATTTATAAATAATCGAATAATGAAAGTTTAGCCAAGCGACCAAAAGTCGCTTGTGAAGCCTGTAAACCAGACTCTTGTTTAGTAAGTTCACTAATAGCTGCAGCAGGATCAATTTCAATTAAGCTCGCTCTGTTTTCTTGATTATTAATATCTAGAGCACTGTTTGAATCGGTCACACGCTCCACCACGTTCATACGCCCACCTAGGCCAGCCTGAGTAAACACAATTTGCTCACTGGCATTTTTAAGCTGAATTAACCCATCCGATAACGCTTGGTTAATTTGCGCTCCATCAAGTTGTTCGTCATTTAGACTAGTGATCAGATCTTCAAGCGTATTAAGCACATTTTCTTTACCTGGCTTTTCAAGGGTAAAATCAAGCTGGCCGGGTGCTACACCTTCAAGTTGAATTTCCATGCCTGCAAATTCAATTGGTTCGTCGGTTACCTCACCAGTAACAGGCGGTACGAGCGGTGTGCCATCACGTAATATTTCATATTGATCTGGCGCTGAGGGTGTCGCACCAGGGATCACGTTAACATTATAGGTATTGATCGTCGGAGAAATAAGCGGATCTGGGTCTGAGTTATAATTATCTTTATGAAACTTGTCAAACTCGCCTTGGTTTTCAACATAAACAGTCCCTGCGGTAATGCCGCCTGATGGCGCTCCATCATTCGACACCACATCAAGACGTGCATCTACGCGTTCAAATACATTAAAGCCATTATCGCTTGATTTTATCTCAACCCCTTTTGCAATGGTTACTTCATGCTGGCCTTGATCGCCTTGGTATTCGTATTTGCCATTAGTGCTATTAAATGTATAGGTTTGAATATCGTCTTGATAGCCAGAGAATAGGTATTTCCCCCCTTCTGATTGACTATTCATTAAGTTAAGCAGCGATTTTTGCAATTCTTTTAGTTCACTGGCAACTGAAGCCAAATCACTTTGACCTAACGAACCATTGCCCGCTCGTATGGTTAGCATTTGCGCTTCTAAAATAGTGTCGTTCATACCCTTAAGTATGCTTTCTTCGGTTGATAAGCGACCATTTAGCTGCTTTATATTTTTAGTTAACTGCTCATTGGTTTCTATTTTATTGGTGTACAACATCCCTTGCGATATAGCAGCTGGGTTTTCAGAGGTACTCAAATACTTTTGACCTGTGTTTGCTCGCTCTAAAGCGCCTGCAACGCCCTGTTGATTATCTAAAATTTTATTAATTTGACTTTGATACATTAAATTATTTGATAAACGCATAATTACCTCGCCGCACTCAGTAAAGTGTCAAAAATAGAACGTGCTGCAGACAGTACTTGAGCCGATGCAGCATAAGATTGCTGAAAACGCAGCAAATTAGCTGCCTCTTCATCTAAATTTACGCCCGACAACGATTCGTACCAGGCTTCTGATTGCTGTGCTAAAGCATCAAATGCCGCCCCGTTGGTTTTTGCTTGACTGGTTACTACACCAACATCGGTTACTAACCCAGCATAGGCCTGGTTCAAGGTTTTATGATTATCGGCTGAGGCACTTGCTACCACATTTTGACGTACTAAATCGGTGTTTTGTAAGTCAGCAAGTTTTTGACCGTTGCGGTTATCATCAAAACCACCTTCATTAAATTCTAAATTAAAGGTATCTCCCGTTGCTGGTACGCCTTCAATATTAAAATCAAAGCCATAACCATCGTATGGTGCCCCGGCTTGAGCGAGTATATTGTTAGCAGGCGGTGTAACCGTAAACGTGGTTGTACCATTCCCATCAGTAAGTTGATATTCGTTAGCATTGGCTGTTTTAACAATGCTAATAGGGCCATTTGCTAAATCCAAAGGATTACTAAAACTACCCGTGGTTACATCGGTGACATTACCCGGTGAAATACTGCCTGTGCCTGTATTATCTAGGCCGTCAGCTGTTCTAATTGGAGAGGCTAAGGCAATGTCTTCGCCTCGACCTGTTGTCAGCGATATATTACCTGCCGCGCCACTATTAAGTTTTACCTGAAATTGGTCACCGGCATTACCGGCTCCGGTTACGTTTAGCTCTAAACCAAACGACTCCCCGCTGGTGATTGCCGCAGAGTCAATAATGCCACTCGGTGGAATAACAGCTAACGATGCACTGCCTAAAGGCTCGCCTTTATTATCTATTGGCTGAATACTTACTTCGTTAGGGTTCCCCGTATAGGTGATCACAAAATCACTCGCTGGTAGTTCACTGCCTTTACCAGCTTCAACGGTTGCTGACATATTAGCTGTTCCGGTATTTGCTTGATAAACAAAAGCACTGACCGTTGGGATATTAAAAATATCGCCTCCAAGCTCGCCGTTTGCATCCATACCTAAACGATTTTGCTGATTAAACGAATCGGCAAGTGCAATGCCCATCTGGCCTATTTGATTTTGAGCAGGCACCAAAATATCGTCTCTAAACGCTAATAAACCGCCAATTTTACCTTTGAGTTTAGTAGGGTCTATATCTAATGACACAGCCTTACCGCCATTTACATCTAAGCGTAGCTCTTTAAAGTTAGCATCGGGATCGCCACTAATCGAAAACAAATTAAATGAACCATTTTGCATAACAACCGCTTCACCTGTGCCCATAAATACTTGTTTTTCACCATTAGGGCCATCGAGTGTTTCTATATCAATTAGTTTTGATAAATCACGTATTGCTTTATCACGCTCATTGTAAGCTGAGCTCGCATCTGCTTCGTTTTTAGTGCCATGAACACCCGCAATTTCTTGATTTAACGAACTAATACTTTCGATTAACGTATTCGCCTCTTCAGAAAATATTTCTAATTGCTCATTAACCACCGCTTTTTGCTCTGAAACAATACCTGCAAGCCGGTCCATTTGATCAATCAGATTTTGCGCATCACTCATCACCAATGAACGAGCAACTGTTGATGAAGGTTGGTTAAGTGCTTCTTGCACGTTATTAAACATTGAGTTGATACTAGTTGATAAGCTGTTTGATTTTTCTGAAAAAATTTGATCAACCCGACTCGCCTCGCTAACAAATTGATCAAAAAAGCTTTTATTTGAGGTATCTCGGTTTAATTGCTTTTGTGCAAACTCATTTAATAACCGGTACGTTTGACCGCGGCCCACCTGATTATCAATCATGGTAGTAAATTCAGTGCGCTCTCGTACATACCCTTCAGTATTAACGTTTGCGATGTTTTTACTTGTCGTTTGCAATAACTCAGAGTTTGCTCTTATTCCTGAATTAGCAATATTTAATAAATTAAACGACATGTTACTCTACTCCTTGGCGGATAATGCTTGTGGCGATATTCTTTAACTCGTTACTGTTAAGCACTCTTTTTATTTTGTCTGCATAGTTAGGGTCGGTTGCATAACCGGCTTGCTGTAAAGAGTCTAAAAATTTGTGCGGCTTTGCTGTATTGTTTAATGCATCTTGATAGCGAGGGTTCTGCGTTAAAAAATCCACAAAATCATTCACACTATCTTTTATTGAGTCATACGCTCTAAAGCTTGCTTGCTTTTTAACTGCAGCGCCTTGCTCAAACTCTAAAGTGACCTTACTGGCTTTTTCGCCCTGCCAACTTTTATCTGACTTTATATTGAATAAATTATTTGAGCTATTGCCATCACCTTTACTGATAATATGTTTACCCCAGCCAGTTTCTAATGCTGCTTGCGCAACCATAACCGCCGGATTTAAACCAATTTTTTTAGCCGCTGTTTTTGCGTGTTCCCACACTGTACTTACAAATTCCTCAGCATTTTCAAATGTGCCAGACGCTATGTTTTGTTCGCTTTTTTCAGTTGAATCAACGAGCGGCACTTTTTCAGTGACCTTTTGGTTTTCTTGATGAGGTAAGGTGCTACCCGCACGTTGGTCACTAAAGAAATCTGACGTTGTACGAAGAACTGAGCCTGGCATAAAGTTTTTTCCATCTGGCGATAGTTGCTGCACAATTAAATCAGCAAGACCTAAAGAGCCATTTGATGAAAGCTCTGTAGCCATCTGTTGGTCGTGCATTTCTTCAAAAAACTTCACGCCACTTGCATTAAATGGGCTTTCTTTGTCTTCAAAAGCCTCATTGGCTTTACGCATACTTTTCAGTAGCATTTGGGTGAAGATAGCTTCAAATTGTGCCGCCGCTTTTTTTAACGCCGCTTTAGATGCATCGGTTGATGCATCACCGCTGTTTAAAGCATCTCGACGCAAAGAGTCTAAGTTGCCTAAATCAAAAAAGTTTTGCTTATCTAGATGATTTGTTTCCATCAGCTTTTTGACACAATAATTAATAATACCTAGTTAAATGCAATAATTGAGCCAAAAGAAGAGTAGCGATGAAAGGTTAAGGATGAAAGGTTAAGGGTTAAAGACCCTAGGGCTTAGGGTCTAGAATCTTATAAAACTAAATTACAACAAGCTGACCGTTAATTGCACCGGCTTCTTTAAGTGCTTCAAGAATCGCCATTAAATCGCCAGGGGCAGCGCCAACTTCATTAATAGCACGAACTAAATCATCAAGGCTGACACCTGGGTCAAATACAAAAGCACGTGAATCATCTTGATTAACGTCAATAATACTTTGTTGGGTAACCACTGTTTCCCCCTCTGCTAAAGGATTTGGCTGTGCCACATTTTGTTGCTCAGCAATGGTCACAGTAAGGCCACCATGTGTAATTGCCGCAGGTTGTAATTTTACATTTTTTCCAATAACTATAGTGCCGGTGCGTGAGTTAACAATTATTTTTGCCGAAGTATCCGCAGGCTTAAACTCTAAGTTTTCAAGAGTTGATAAATACGATACACGTTGCGAGGCATCACGAGGTGCAATAACGCGAATAGAAGCCGCATCGAGTGCTTGAGCGCTATTTGGGCCGATTAAATCATTTATGGTTTTCTCTAAACGTTTAGCAGTAGTAAAATCAGGGCGGTTTAAATTAAAGGTAATATAATCGTTTTGCATAAATGGGCTTTTAACAGCACGCTCAACGGTTGCACCATTTGGTACGCGTCCTACCGTTGGCGTATTAATCACAACGCGACTACCATCAAGGCCTTCAGCGCCTAAGCCACCTACAATTAAACTGCCTTGAGCGATGGCGTAAACATTACCATCAACCCCTTTTAGGAATGTTTGTAATAATGTACCACCGCGCAGGCTGCCTGCACTGCCAATTGATGACACGGTTATATCAATAGTCTGCCCTGGCTTTCTAAATGGAGGGAGTTCTGCATGAACAGCAACCGCTGCAACATTTTTAATTTTTGGCTTTAAACTCGCAGGTAGTGTAATACCAAAACTATTAAGCATGCCTTTAAAACTTTGCTCGGTAAAACGGCTTTGCTCTCCGGTGCCCGGTAAACCAACAACCAATCCATAGCCCACTAATTGGTTTGAGCGCACCCCTTCAACCATAGATACATCTTTAATTCGCTCAGCACTGGCAGTAAATTGCCAGCCTAGTAGCACCATAAAACAAAAAACTTTAAAACCATTCATGTTGAATGTCCTCTAAAAGGGAAACAATGAGCTACTAAAGAAACGCGTTAACCAACCCGGGCTTTGTGCCTCTTGAGTTTGACCCTTACCTGAATACTGAATACGCGCATTCGCAATACGATTAGACTCAACGGTATTATCAGCATTAACATCTTGTGGACGCACTAACCCCTCTAAGCGAATAAATTCTTCACCGGTATTTAGCGTTAGCCATTTTTCACCGCGAATCACCAAATTACCATTTGGTAATACTCGCATCACGTTAACCGAAATATCGCCAACTAGGCTGTTTGATTGATTTGATCTTGAGTCACCTTTAAACGACGCATCACTACCAATACCAAATTGAATACTATCGCCACCAATATTAACCGGTAAACCACCTAAACCAATAACAGGATCGAGGCTAGCATCTGTTTGTTTATCTGTTTCTGTTTTAGCCGCTTTTGTGGCTTGGGTTGACTCTTGCAATTTAACCGTAATGATATCGCCTGTTCTAAGTGCTTTCTTATCGGCATATAAGTCATTCGATAATTGTGTACTGAATAAAGAGCCAGTTGCTACCACTGACTCCATATTAGGCTCTGGATACATAGGTGCATAGTAGGGATCGTCCTGCACTACTTCATTATTTTGTGTAGATACACAACCGCTTAACAGTAAAGTCCCTACTGCAAATAACATGATATTACGCATACAATCCCCCAAGACTATAATTGTTGATTGATGTAGCTCATCATTTCATCAACCGCTGAAATTACCTTTGAGTTCATTTCGTAAACTCGCTGAGTTTCAATCAAATTAACCAACTCTTCGGTCACATTTACATTTGATGTTTCAAGTGAACCTTGAATAATTGTACCTAAGCCCTCAACCCCCGGGTTACCTTGAACAGGTGCACCACTTACTGCAGTTTCGGTATAAAGGTTTTGCCCTATAGGCTCAAGGCCCGACGGATTGATAAAATCACTAATAGTAATTTGACCAATAACCACGTTTTCGGCTTGACCTTTAATGCGAACTGACACTTCACCATCTTGAGATACGGTGATTGACTGTGCATCATCAGGCACATTCATTTCAGGCTGAACAACATAACCAGCGCCCGAGGTTACAACACGCCCGTCGCCGTCGGTAGTAAACTGGCCATTACGCGAATAAGCAATATTGCCATCAGGCTGTAAAACTTCAAAAAAGCCAGGACCTGAAATCATCCAATCTAATGAATTTTCAGTGGTGAGCATATTACCTTGCGAAAAGTTTTTTTGGTTAGCCACCACCTTAGTACCCGCGCCCAACATTAAGCCTGACGGCATTTCGGTGTCTTGCGATGAGCGACCGCCTGGTTGATTAATATTTTGGTAGAGTAAGTCTTCAAAAATAGCGCGGCTTTTTTTGTAACCCACTGTACTGGCATTCGCTAAGTTATTTGATATAACCGATATATCTGTTTGTTGAGCGTCAAGCCCTGTTTTACTTATCCATAATGCTGGATTCATAATAATATCCTCACGTTATAGTTAAACGATGCGCATCAGCTGTTCTTGACGTTCGTCAATCTCTTCAGCTGTTTTCATCAGTTTTACTTGTAATTCAAATTGGCGTTGATGACTGATCATATCGACCATTTCATGCACAGGATTTACATTCGATTTTTCTAATGTGCCACCTAATACTTGTACATTGGCTGATGTTTCAACTATTTGGCCTGGTTTAGCTCTAAATAAGCCATCGTTACCCTTCTCGAGTGTAGCGTTGTTTGCATCAACCACTTTTAGCCGATCAACTTCTTCTAAAAAGTTAGCCGGTGCACCTTGAGGGCGAACTTGAATAGTGCCATCTTTGCTAAATTCAATTTTTTCAATCGGTACAGGTAATATGACTGGCCCACCTTCGCCAATAACTTGACGACCGTCGCTGGTAGTCAACATTCCTTCAGCCGTTATATTTAACGAACCCACTTTTGTATAGGCTTCATTACCGGAGGCATCCTGAACACTCAGCCATGCATTATCACTCATAGCAATATCAAGGCTGCGACCTGTTTCGACAACACCGCCCGATGTCATGTTAGATCCTGGGCGCTCCTGCATAGCAAAAACACGAGTCGGCAAACCTTCACCGAAAGCCTGCATTGACCGTGCTTGCGAAAAATCAGATTTAAACCCAGTGGTGTTTGCATTTGCCAAATTATTGGCTTTAAGAGCAAGCCCTTGCATGCTTTGTTTAGCGCCAGATGCGGCTATGTAGACCATTTTATCCATAACATCGACTCATTAAGAAATCTATATATGAGTAAATGCAATATAAGTGCCAAATTAAATTAAAGCATGAATAAGATTTTAAGAGAGGAATAAAAAAGGCTGCATTAAGCAGCCTTTATAAATCAAAATATGGTTATCGGATCTGTAAAATATTTTGTTGCAGCGTTGAATTCACTTCAAGCGCACGAGAGTTTGCTTGGAAGTTACGCTGCGCACTAATCAAATCAACCAGCTCTGTGGTTAAATTTGTATTTGATTGCTCGAGCGCTGAAGAATTGACTTTGCCTAAAGTTCCTGTTCCCGGTTCACCTGCAATCGGCTCACCTGAGGTTAAACTTTTTTTCCATGAAGTATCACCCACCTGTTGTAAACCTTGTGAGTTTGCAAACCTAACCATGGCTACTTGACCCAAATAGGTTGAGTCACCATTACTGTACGATGCAACTACTTTCCCATCAGTACCAATGTCAATACCCGCTAAGCGACCTACTGTCGCACCATCTTGCTCTAGTGCTTTTACTTCAAAGCGACTCGCAAACTGGCTTGGAACTTTATTTGATGTATTCGCTTCGTCGCGCCAGTTAATTGCTATATCACTAAACTGAGCACCATTACTTAATAGGCCACTTAAATTGGCCCCGGTTAAATTAACATCAGTAAAGGTTGGACCGACATTTGGAGCGCCATCGGTAGTTGCAGGCAAACCACTAGCATCAAACCCAAAGGTACTTAAAGGGCTTGGTGTTGCTGTGGGAGCACCGGTAGCATCAAACGGTTTTTTATCCAATGTACCATGCACTTGCCATTCATTAGGCGCTGTTTTTACAAAAAAGAATTGTAGAACGTGTGGCTCACCTAAAGAGTCATAAGTTGTAGTCGATGTAGATGCAGTATATGTGCTGCTGTCTGTTGCATCAAACGGTACTGCCACAACATCTTTACGTGAGTCAAGGTTGAAAGAAGTATATACGTTACTCGTAGAGCGTGGTGAACCAGAAGAGTCTGGTATTTGTAATGCAGATGAAGTACTAAGACTTACTGAGGTTGTATCTCCGGTAACCTCATCAACAGGGAAGCTCTGTAAAAAATTACCTTTGGCATCAACAACGAAATTGTCTTTATTAAGCTTAAATGCTCCAGCACGTGTAAAAGTTTGGTCTTGTGAATCCAGACTTTGAGTAGTTGCAAAGTAACCTTCACCCGTGATCGCTAAATCCAGTGAGTTATTAGTAAACTGCAGCGACCCTTGATGAAACTGCTGGGCAACCATGGTCGTTTGCACACCATCACCATTTTTCGTTTTGCCGGCACTGAATACTGATGATGCGTATACATCAGCAAATTCAGCACGAGACTCTTTAAAACCCGTGGTATTTACGTTGGCAATGTTATTGGCGGTAACATCCAAATCTTTTTGTGCGGCAGCAAGGCCTGTTAATGCAATATTGAAGCTCATAATTAACCTCTAACCTAAAAATATTTAGCCTGATGGCTAAAAAAATACATAAAATCTATTACGCGATTTCTGCGACATCAGTCAGCCTAACCGCACCTTCTTTAGTATTAATAATAATGCCGCTTGAGCCGTTAATATTAACACTTTCAATATTTTTGAATGTAGCTAATGGGAGGCTTGAAAATTCCCCATTTGTACTACCCTCTGCTTTGATGTTGTATTCACCAGGTGGTAGCCGTTCACCCGCTTCATTTTTACCATCCCATGCAAAACGGATGGCTCCTGCAGGCTGAGTGCCTAAATCTATAGTTTTAACCAGCTGCCCGGATGCATCTTCAATGCGGATCATTAAACTATCGACTGGCTTTTCAGCTACAACAGAACCTCTTGATTCACCCGACTCATTAAGCTCCAGTGTATCCGACTCCAACAAAGCTTGTTTGCCTACCAGTGTTGATGCTTGCAATGCCGAATTTGATGTCATCGACGCAGCTAAGGAATCAAAGTTAGAGTTCAAATTTGATATTCCTTCAGCCATGGTAAAGTTTGTCATTTGTGCAATCATCTGATCGTTATCAGCAGGTTTGCTGGGATCTTGATATGACAACTGCTGTGTTAACAACGAAAAAAAATCTTCTTGGGTTAACGCATCACTGTCTTCTTTTTGTGGCACTTGCTTATCTTGCCAACGTAAAGAGTCCATGTAGGATGAAGAAGTACTAATATCGTTACTCATGAGCTACCCTCAGTTACCGCTGACCTAACAGCAGTGTTTTACTTAACATTTGCTTAGCTGCATCAGCAACTTGAACATTTGTCTGATAAGAGCGAGATGCAGAAATCATATTTGCCATCTCCTCAACAACATTCACGTTGGGTTTATAAATGTAACCATTTTCATCCGCACTCGGGTGGTTTGGGTTATATTCAATTTGTAGTGGTTTATCACTCTCAACCACTCCTAACACTTTCACACCAACGGCAGAGCCCTGTGGGTTGCTTGCTGACGCTGACGCTTTTGTTAGCTCCGCAGCAAATACAGGTTGTCGCGCTCGGTACGTTTCATTTTGTGAAGAGCTAATTGTATTGGCATTAGAGATATTACTTGCGGTGGTATTTAATCGCACGTTTTGCGCGCTCATACCCGAACCTGCAATATCAAACACATTATATAAACTCATAATTAGGCTCCTTGACTACCGAGGGCTTTTTTCAGGCCTTTAAATTTACCATTAAGAAACTGGACACTGGCCTGATACTCCATAGCATTCTGTGTATACAAGTTCCGTTCCACTTGTATATCAACAGAGTTACCATCACCTGTATCTGTTTGATTTGGCGTACGAAATAATTCATCTCCACCTACAAAACGGGTACCACCGGCAATGTGTTTTTCGTTGGTTCTTACCATCGTATTGCCGCTTAGTTGGTTAGACTTTGCCGTTTTTAATGCTGAGGCAAAGTCGATATCTTTTGCTTTATAGCCGGGCGTATCAGCATTTGCGATATTAGTGGCGAGCATTTCTGCTCTTTGCGAACGGATCAACATCGCATGCGGATGCACGCCTAATGCTTTATCAAAACTGATAGCCATAACTATCTCCAAAAAATTGACTTAGTATCAATAAAGCAATAAGTAAGCCAGCAATGAAAGTAGTGATGATAAAAACAAAAAACGGCGCTACAGCGCCGTTTTTAGGAGGGGGTATATCTTAATATTCGTTATTTCTTTTGGTAAATAATGCCGGGGTTACAACGTACCATATCAAATTCGGTACTCAAACCAGACATAGATTCCGACGCACCTAAAAATAAATACCCCTTAGGGTTAAGTGCTTGAGAAAATTGTGCAATTATTTTGGCTTTCACCTCAGGTGAAAAATATATTAAAACATTACGGCAAAATATAATATCGAACTTACCCATCAAGGCGTACGAGTCGAGCAAATTTAAATGCCTAAAGCTCACTTGCTTTTTCAATGAGTCAACCACTTGTGCCATACCATTGCCGCTGTCTTTAAAAAATTTCTTACGACGATCAGCCGATAGCCCGCGAGCCAGTGCCAATGCATCATATTCAGCGTTTTTACACATATCCAGCATGGTATTTGAGATGTCAGTACCCACTATTTGTGCACCCATTTTTAAAACACCAGGACTACTTGATTGAAACTCAGCTACCGACATAGCAATTGAATAAGGTTCTTGCCCTGAAGAGCTCGCAGCAGACCATATTTTTAATGGTCTATTTAGCGCTTTAAACTCAGGGAATAATCTGGTTTTGAGCAACTCAAATGGATATTGATCTCTAAACCACAATGTTTCATTGGTTGTCATGGCATCAACAACAGCAGCGCGCAATTGGCGCTCATGTACGCCAAGTGTTTTGCTAACCAGTTCAGATAACGATTCAACATTAAATCGGGACATTAATGGCGCCAAGCGACTTTTAACCAAATACTGCTTATTTTCACCTAAAACAATACCGCACTGTTGTTCTAAAAATAAGCGAAATTGATCGTATTCTGTTTGCTGCAAATCTTTATTAGTCAAATCAATAACACCTATGTTTATTAATCACAATGAACCCACTTATTAACGGCTGTAGCAAGCTCGTCTGGATTAAATTTCGCTATAAAATCGTCAGCCCCTACTTTTTCAATCATTGCTTGGTTGAAAACACCACTTAATGAAGTATGTAAAATCACATGCAATGGTGCAAGTTTGGGATCTGCCTTAATTTCTGCAGTGAGCGTATAACCATCCATTTCGGGCATTTCTACATCTGAAATAAGTAACCCTACTCGCTCTGTAATATCGTTAACACAATCAAGCTCTGCAATTTCTTTTAGTCTTATTAAAGCTTCTTTACCATTTTTAGCAAGTTCAGTAGTTACGCCTAAAGGCTCTAACGCTCGTTTAACCTGATTTCGTGCCACGGCCGAATCATCGGCTATAAATACTATACGCTCACCCAAATCTTTTTGCATACTACCTTGAGCCTGAGCCGCAACATCTGCGCTAACCTCTGTATTTACTGGACAAATCTCGTTTAAAATTTGCTCAACATCGAGAATCTCAACTAACTCATTTTCAATTTCAGTCACGGCTGTTAAATAAGAATAACGCCCCGCACCTGATGGCGGAGGCAGTATTTTTTCCCAGTTCATGTTAACAATCCGCTCAACGCCACCAACTAAGAATCCTTGAACTGAACGGTTATATTCAGCAATGATAATAAAACCTTCTTCTATATTTTTTATAGGACGGCCACCTACAGCCATAGATAAGTCAATCACCGAAATAGTTTGGCCACGGATATGTGCAACACCTCGAATATAAGCATTAGCCTTTGGCATACTAGTAAGAGGCGGGCATTGTAATACCTCTCTTACTTTAAACACATTTATGCCGAAGCGCTGACGCCCGTTAAGCTTAAATAACAATAATTCTAAGCGGTTTTGCCCAACCAACTGAGTACGTTGGTTTACTGAGTCTAAAATACCGGCCATTTAAATCTCCTAAGAAAACAAATATAAGGAACGATAATTGCTTTCAATTAATAAAGCGTCATAACACAACGGGGGCGTCTAAATTCTGACGCAAAATATTTATACCCTGTTTGCAACCATAAGCATAGTCGAAACATTATGAGTTTGTTAAAAAAAATCAGAAGATACAGTGTTTTTTATTTTCTTGCTAGCCTCTGCTTCACTTTGCCACTAAAGGCTCAAGTATTTAGTAAAGAATCACTTCAAGAAATGGCTGTATCTTATGTTGCACAAAAAGCAGTGACTACAAATGATAACAAAATACAGTTTAGCGCATTACCGTTAGATAGCCGCATACCTGATCGCCATTGTAACTCTGAGCCAGAGCTAGTAACGCCAAGTGAGCCCCCTTTTAATCGTCAAGTCACCATTCAAATAAAATGTAACGATAGTGACAACTGGGCACAATACGTACATGTCAGAATCACTGAATCAGCACCCGTTGTAGTTGCAACGACTAATTTAGCACGAGGTGAAGTGATTACTCCATCCCATTTAAGTATTGATATGCGCCCTGCGCACTTTATACGCGTTCAGTATCTTGATGATCCTGCACAACTTATTGGTAGCCGCAGCAAACGTAATATTCGTGAAGGTATGCCAGTACTACTCAATCAAATTTGTATGGTTTGCAAAGGCGACTCTGTTAACATATTTGCCAATATTAAAGGGTTAAGAGTAAAAACCACGGGTGTTGCATTAGAGGATGGAACCTTAGGTGAACAAGTACGAGTAGAAAACAAAAAAACAGGTAAAGTTTTAAATGCACGGGTAGATGGTGTAGAGTCTGTGCAGGTAAATATTTAATGTAATTTATGCTAAAGTATCTTTAGTAAATGCCGATATATAGGCATCAGTTGGGTAATAAATGGGTTTTTATCATGGTCGGTCAAGTTAACAAATCAAATCAACAGCCTGGTGTTTTAACAAACACTCAACAGCAAAAAGTTGATTTAAAAAGAGATAATGCAAATACACAAGCTGCGCAAACGCCTTCACCTAAAGCTGCAAGCGATTCGGTGAGCTTAACACCGCAGGCCAAGCAATTAAAATCTTTACAAGAAAAAGCAGAGCAGTCTTCTGGTTTTGACAGCAACAAAGTTGCTGAGCTTAAAAAAGCGATTACCGAAGGCAAGTATCAAATAGACAGTGAGAAACTTGCCAAAAATTTAGCAGACTTCGAGTTTAATGTTTATGGCTGATCACAATAGTTTAATTACGATTAAACTAAACGAACAAATAAATTGTTTAACAACCTTGAGTGAGCTTCTTACTCAAGAACTTGATGCTATTGCCTCACGAAGAGGCGAAGGTTTAAAAGAAATTGCCCAACAAAAAATGTCTTTTTTAACCAGCATAAGCACCCTAGATAAAGAACTCAGTAAACTGATTGCCAGTAATGATCAGCAAACAGATGAAAACGCTGACTTAATAAAGCTAACTCGAGAAAAGCTTGAGCAGTGTCAAAAACAAAATGAAGTTAACGCTCATGCAGCGCACCAGGCGCAGTTAAGTGTAAAGCAATTAAAGGGTATTTTAATTGGCGCACCTTCGTCTATGACCTACGATCAAGCCGGTAGCGTAGTTAATACTGACAACAGCATTGTGCGTAACCTAAAAGCCTAAAGAATACTCATAAAAAAACGCCTAAACGATTATTCGTTTAGGCGTTTTTTTATGAGTAATAATTTGTCGGTTAGTAATAACTTGTCGCTTAGTAATAAGTGACTTTTTTCACTTCCCGTGGTTTTATCTCACCGATGTACAAGTCGTGCACGCGTTTCATATTAAGCTCAAGCTCGGTTATATACATATCATTAACGGCATAGGTTTTTATAATTTGTGCGCCTTTAATAATACCTTGTACTTTGCTTTGTAAATAATCATCTTGGGCAACCGAGCCTGCGACCGTTGTACCTGCGGTAATTTTTTGCCCGTATACTTGTTCGGTTAGTTCACGATAAGCCTCGAGCTTTGAGGCCTTAATGGCCATAAGTTGTTTTTGAGTGTCATTACTTCCCGACTGCAAACTAATGGGCGCGTACCCTATTGCTTTTAATACAGGGTAATTATTTGGCTCAACATATTTATATTCAACGTGCTTATCAAATATATTGCTACAACCGCTTAACGTTAAGCAGCCTAATGTGATCATTAATGGCATTACTCGCATCATACAGGGCCTTTAAAAACTAATTAAACTCAGTTATGCACGTTTAATGCCAGTGATACCTATATTCTGTAACAACAAATAATAGTGGTACATTACTTGCTGAGACTCATTAACGCTAACGTTTAATTGGAGTAAGAGTATGAAGTCGTTTTTAAAAGCAGTATTGGCAGGATTAAGCACCACTGCTGTATTAACGTTTTCACCTTTTACCCACGCTCAGTGGTATGAGTCTACAGGCCATGCGGTTATTCAAAATAGCGATATTCCTAGTGCAAAAGCCGCAGCCATAAAAGATGCGATAACCCAAGCCTTAGTATTTTCTGGGGCGCGTGTAAGTTCAGTGCAAACCCTTGTAGATGGCGTATTAACTCAAGACCAACTAAAAATAAGTAGCCAAGGCGAAATCCAAAAAATAGAACTCGTTAGCGAAAACCGCAGCAGTGATGAATTTGCGATTACCTTACGCCTAGATATTTTTGCACAAACCGAACAATGCCCGCAAAGCAACTTCAATAAATTTATAGCCGTGACGCAAAGCCAATTAACTAATCGCGAACACGCTAGAATGGGTCAAATATTTGACATTAATAAAGCCGTAAGCAAAAACATCTACACGGCACTGCAAAAATCAAAAATGAGTGCCGTCCCTGTTGCCTATTTCAATAAAGCGATAAAAGTCGATACTTATTTTAATCAACAGCATGACTATTCTAACAGCCAGTTAGAGGAAATTTCATCGCGCAGTAACGCGCAATACGTGTTGTTAAGCCAAATTACCAGTTTATCCACCAGCGATAAACTCAATAGCGACTATGCATTTTGGCAAGATGAAAGCTATCAGCGTCACTACCAAATAGAGTTTAGTTTATTTAATGGCACTACTTATGAACCCTTGTGGCAACAAAGCTATCAAAGCCAAGCTATCTGGCCATTTGAAAAAACAACTATTATTGATGTAAACAGTAATCGTTTTTGGCAGTCACCTTTTGGTCAAAGTATTAGTGAGATAAACCAAACCCTAAGTTACGATTTGCAAGCAGCCATGGCGTGCCTACCCACTCAAGGCAAAATTATGCACATGGAAAATAATAAACTCGTCATTAATTTAGGAAAGGCACATGGCTTAGAAAAAGGCCAACAGCTGAGTATTGCTCATCATAATTATTTAACAGACGCGCAAGGCAACACCATGCCGCATACTATAACCACTTTGAACCGTATTCGTGTAGAGCAGCTATATCAGCACAGTGCCATTGCCGTCAGTATTAATGATCAGCCTTTACCGGGCGTACAAATTAACGATATTGTGGAAGTTGCAACGCCCTAAAGTACTTGGGTTAGCTTAACTTTTAAATTATCGTGAGCGCTTAACCAATCTGCTAACTGCTCAACCCCAGATAAATGCGGGTAGTGCTTTCGGCAGGCCAATACAATATTACGTTGCTGATTAGGAAAAATAGGCAAATAATGAATTCCCTCTCGGGGGATTGCAGCAAGTTTTGGCACAAACGTAACCCCATCGTCCATCGCCACCAGCGCTAATAAGGTTTCTAAGCTATTACCTTGATACTGGCTAGAAACATCCACTCCTGCCGAAAAACAAAACTGCTGAGCTTGATCTTTAAAGCAATGGCCATCACTTAACATTAATAGGTTACTACCTTGAAGGTCTTGCAGTGCTACCTTTTTATTTACAGCTAAAGCGTTATCAGCAGATACCGCAACTAAAAAGTCTTCTTTATATACATTAATAGTATGGTAATTTTTTAGCTCAGGCACATCCGCTAAAATTGCAAAATCCACCTCGCCACTGTCTAGCGCAGCTAAAATGGTAGAAGTTTGCATTTCAATAAACGAAAACTGACTTTGAGTAAATGCCGCTTTCATTGATGTAAGCAGTGTAGGTAGTAAATACGGGGCAATAGTAGGAATAATACCAATACTCAGCTTGCCCTGTAACGGTTGGTTAGAAGTAGCAGCCAGTTCTTTTAATATTTGAGTTTGTTCTAATATAAGAGTGATTTGTGTCAACAAACGTTCACCTTGGGTTGTTAAGGTGACGTGCTTAGTTGAACGGTCAAATAAGATAACCCCTAATTCTTGTTCTAGCTTTTTAATTTGCCCACTCAAGGTGGGCTGGCTTACAAAGCAGGCATCAGCCGCTTTGCGAAAATGTTTAAAATGCGCAACGGCTTTTACATATTCTAAATCTTTTAAGTTCATATTCACATACAACCTGATAGCTTATGCCTATCAGTTTAATACAAACAAACGATTGGAACTATATTTAATTGTTCGCCATAATGGCTATCAACAAATCAAGAGGAACTAAAAACATGTTAAACAATATTGAAGGTCAAACAATCCCTAACGTTACATTTGCAACGCGTCAGAACGACGAGTGGAAATCAGTAACATCAGACGACATTTTTAAAGGCAAAACAGTCGTTGTGTTTTCACTACCTGGTGCATTTACACCAACGTGTTCATCAACTCACCTACCACGCTACAACGAGTTAGCTGGTGTACTTAAACAAAATGGCGTTGACGACATTGTTTGTGTATCAGTAAACGATACCTTTGTAATGAACGCATGGGCTGAACATCAAGAAGCGCAAAACATTACTTTACTACCAGATGGTAACGGTGAATTTACTGACGGCATGGGTATGTTAGTTGATAAAAACGATTTAGGTTTTGGTAAGCGCAGCTGGAGATACTCTATGCTGGTTAAAGATGGCGTAGTAGAGAAAATGTTCATCGAGCCAGATTTACCAGGCGACCCGTTTGAAGTATCAGACGCTGACACTATGCTTGATTACATCAACCCAACTCAAGTAAAACCAGAGGCGGTTACTCTATTTACTAAGCCTGGTTGTCCTTTCTGTAAAAAAGCAAAAGAGCTACTTACAGCTAAAGGCTTTGCTTTTGAAGAAATCGTAATGGGTGCTGGCGCATCACTTACCAGCCTTAAAGCAGTATCGGGCCGTGAAACCGTACCACAAGTATTTATTGGTGGTAAGCACATTGGTGGCTCAGACGATTTAGAAAAATACTTTGCTTAATTAAGTAAATAAAACAGGGGCTGCAACGCCCTTGTTTATTAAAGGAAAAACACTATGAAAGAATTGCAAACCGACGTTGTTGTTATAGGTGCAGGTACCGCTGGTTTAAGTGCCTACCGTAATGCTAAACAGTTTACTCAAAACGTACTTATGATTGAATCAGGCCCATACGGTACAACCTGCGCACGTGTTGGTTGCATGCCAAGTAAATTATTGATTGCTGCAGCAGAAGCCGCGCACTCAATAGAAATGGCACCTGCCTTTGGAGTTCACAGCTCAAAACCGGTTATTGACGGTAAAGCCGTCATGGCACGAGTTAAAAGTGAGCGCGATCGCTTTGCAGGATTCGTAGTAGAAGCCGTAGATGAAATACCTAGCGAAGATAAAATTCGTGGCTATGCACAGTTTTTAGACGCCAACCGCGTGCAAATAGATGAGCACACCATTATCACTGCTAAACGCTTTGTAATAGCAACAGGTTCACGCCCATCTTACCCTGGCGTATTTAATAACTTTGGCGACCGACTGATTATTAATGACGATGTATTCGACTGGGATGATTTACCAGAATCAGTAGCCGTATTTGGCCCAGGCGTTATAGGCCTTGAAATTGGCCAAGCGTTGCACCGATTAGGGGTAAAGGTAAAACTCTTTGGTGTAGGTGGTGCCATAGGCCCACTAACCGACCCAGTAGTTAAAGATTACGCTAACACCGTATTTGCAGAAGAATTTTATGTTGATACCGACTCAAACGTTTCAGATATGAAACAGGTAGGTAATAAAGCAGAGCTAACCTATACCGACAAACAAGATGTTAAACATACCGAGCAGTTTGACTATGTTCTGGCTGCAACAGGGCGAGTACCTAACACCGATAAACTAGGGTTAGAAAACACCGGCATAGAGCTTGATGAGCGTGGCGTACCACTCGCTGATGCCCACACTATGCAATGTGGCGACTCAAACATATTTATTGCCGGCGATGCCAGTAACATGATCCCACTGCTTCACGAAGCATCCGATCAAGGAACAATCGCAGGGCAAAACGCAGGCCGCTACCCTCATGTACGTGCGGGTTTACGCCGCGCTAAAATTGCCGCCGTATTTAGTGACCCACAGATAGCTATGGTTGGTGAAAGCTTTAAAGAAATTAGCGAACGATTAGGAAGCTGTGACTGCTTTGAAATAGGCGAAGTCAGCTTTGAAAACCAAGGCCGCAGCCGCGTTATGCTAAAAAACAAAGGCCACATGCGTGTGTATGCCGAGCACGGTACCGGCTTATTTTTAGGTGCTGAATTTATAGGCCCTCAAGCAGAGCACATAGCACACTTACTTGCATGGGCTGTACAAAACAAAATGACTGTACCACAAATGCTTGATATGCCTTTTTATCACCCTGTTATTGAAGAAGGCCTACGCACTGCACTACGTGATTTAAACGCTAAATTAAAATTTGGCCCAGACATTATTAACCATTGTATGGAATGTGGCCCAGGCGCATAACACATCACTAATACACACTTGCTACTCAAAGCCAAAACCATTGTTTTGGCTTTTTTTATGTTAAAAACTGGTATATAAAATGGAGTTTAAACTGCTACACTCAGATTAATAAACAAACAAAAATGGACCGAAAATGAGCAATAATAAATATAGACTTGTCACTCGAAGCGATTTTGACGGCCTAGTGTGTGCCGTATTACTTAAAGATTTAGATTTAATCGACGATATTTTATTTGTGCATCCAAAAGACATGCAAGACGGTAAAATAGCCATTACCAGCAACGACATTACCACTAACCTCCCCTATGTTGCCGGTTGTCATATTGCATTTGATCACCACTTAAGTGAAACCGTTCGTAACGAAAGCGATATAAAAAACCATATTATTGACCCAGATGCGCCCTCTGCAGCACGCGTTGTTTATGACTATTATGGTGGCGCAGAGAAATTCCCTAATATTTCAACTGACATGATGGAAGCGGTTGATAAAGGGGATTCGGCACAATTTACAAAAGACGAAATTTTAAACCCAACAGACTGGGTACTGATGAACTTTATTATGGATGCGCGCACAGGACTTGGCCGTTTTCGTGAATTCAAAATTTCTAATTACCAGTTAATGATGAAGTTAATTGACGCCTGTAAAGATCACAGCATAGAACAAATACTAGCAATGGAAGATGTTGCCGAGCGTGTTGCGTTATACCACGAGCACAACGCACAAGCTAAAGAGCAAATAGACCGCTGCTCATCAGTACACGACAACTTAGTGGTACTCAATTTAACCGAAGAAGAAACCATTTACGCTACTAACCGCTTCGTTATTTACGCCATGTTCCCCGAATGTAATATCTCAATACATAAAATGTGGGGGCTTAAAAAGCAAAACGTGGTGTACGCCATTGGTAAATCAATCACCAACCGCAGCTCCAATACTAATGTTGGCGAGTTATGCCTTAAATACGGTGGCGGCGGCCATCTAAATGCTGGTACTTGCCAAGTAGAAACAAACAAAGCTGAGCAGGTACTGAGCGAGCTTATCGCTACAATTACTAGTGATGGTTAAGAACTAGCTATCAGCTATCAGCTATCAGCTATCAGCTATCAGCTATCAGCTATCAGCTATCAGCTATCAGCTATCAGCTATCAAAATAATAAAGCGAGTAAATTTATGTTACTCGCTTTATTATTTGTAATTAGAAAAGATTTTATAAATGAGAAGAAACGGGCAAGTGCTTACAAAACTATTACGATGGTGAACTCATACTTAAAGTAAAAGGATTGTGGTTCGCTGGTAAAGCTATAATCACAAGGCACTATTCATGGAAGGTAGAAAAGGCATAACCTAAAGCTAGAACGAGTTAGCTAAAGCTATCATCAATAAATAAAACTGTAGTTAAATACAACATTTCAAATAGCTAAAGATCTTAATTTAGCTTTAGCTCATATCCAATAAAGTCTCAAAGCCAAGAACAACCTTTAGTTCACTATTTGCCAGAATGGCAAAAAAGGTCTTACTTGGAGTTCTGTAAATAACTGTACTAAGTAATATAAAAATGCGGTTACTTCATTGTCAGCTTAGAGCTGTAAAGTGATATTCTATAAATTCATTTTTTAAATAATATAAATTAAATAGAAAGAGAATAAAGACAGAGTAATGCAGAGGTAGTTTGACGCAGTGCGCGTGGGTTAATAAGTTTTGTTCAACTTGAGTACTAAAGCGTAGACTAAAGAGCACATATTACGTGCAGTTTAAATACAAAAAATCTATTCTCTAGACCTAGACACATATAAGAATAATTTTTCGATATTTAAAAACAAAAAACTGACATAAGAGTCAGTTTTTTTAAGATAAATATAAAGCTATTAATTTATTGTGGGTTCAGGATCGCTTTTTTTGCTTTACCAGCTTTAATCGCAATATTACAAGCTTTTGATAGCTTACGCATAGCTTCAACTTTACGTTGATTAGTCACTTCATTTCTTTTTGAACGCATAATCTACTCCGTCATTACCAAAACCACACCATGGCTCATATTCTAGTCGATCAACATACCGATTTGCAAGCAAATTGTAAAATGAGACAAGTCTTTTGTCTGCGGCTGACGCAGTGTAAGCTGTAGCCCCGTTATCTATAGAATGAGATAATATTAACCCTGAAATAACCCTACCTAGCAAGTTTAGTTGCTTTCTTGTAGCAGGTTCCTTTGGTCGCTCAAATGGAGTTTCATTTTCAATATTAGATTTAAGATCAAACTTAATCTCATAGCAATTTTCGTCGAGTTCCATCCCTATTAATGATTCAGTTTCTTCAAGTCTTTCTGCACTAAAATCGCTTTCAGTCGAGGGAAGTATATATACTATGTACTCATCACCCATGATATTACATTCGAGCTGGCTTACAGTATAGCCTAAATCAACTTCGATGAACTCAACCTGTGGCAAATTATTATGATCTAGAGCTCTAAAAGTATCTACAACATCACCTAGAACCGTGTCAGTACTTGTTTCATTATTGGGCATCACATTGTAGTTTAAAAACCTTGCTCCACTTGCAAGTACATTGTCTTCGATAGCAGCTAATGGAAAACCTGTATTACTGACACCCAACACAATTAAAATATCATTTTGTTCCCATTTTAATTCAAAAAGATCTATGCTTGGAATATCTTTAAAACTAACAATACTATTTGGTTCAGCTATAGAGCCGTGTATATGTATAGCACTTCCACCTGACTTTTCGATTAAATCATCAATATTAAGTGTGTAGTGTTTAAACTCTACACCAATAGAATCACAGTATGTCTCAAGGTACTTACATTCAAAGTGAGCTTGATTTGGCATAAATGTCGCGTATCTGTAGCCAATAGCCTCAATTAACTTCAATAATTCAGATTCATCAGCTACTTGAAACTGTTTATACTCAGGAGTTTCTTTGATGTTTTCATATAAAGGTAAACCCGAAGGAACAGAAAGTCCTGCACCTGATAAGATAACTACTTTCATAATTTGAATACACTATTGTTCATTCGAATTACCAATCCTCGGTTATTATGCTCATATCCATTAAAAAAATACCATAACGGACAATTATGCATCAAAGGCTTATAAATTCCAATAAACTAAATAAGACTATAAGCCTTCAAGTAGAAAAAACTATTAACTTTACATCTGTGCAGATGAGCTCAACCAGCTACTTTTGCATTTATTAGATGCTTATAAATTAAATCACGATACAAAATTATCGGGGGTATTAAGAAGGTATAAATAGCCTCTCTAAAATTATAATAATTCAATTTAGATTGCTATAAATGCGCTATAAAAAATAAACTTCACAACAGGAGGTGCTCGTAACCCATTGATTTTATTGGTAGCCCCTGCAGGAATCGAACCTGCAACTGCCCCTTAGGAGTGCATTTTATAGATGTATTCCTATATACCCCAATGAACAACAAAAAACAAAAAACTAACATAAGCAATTGTTTTAAATAAATTAAAAACAAACAAAAAAAATACACCATTGTTCTCCCTTGTTCTTTGCGGCACAATGCACTTGCTACATATGTGCTACACAAGAAGAAACAGCATGCCAGTCAAAGCCAAAATAACGTTATCGAGTATTAAAGCTTTAAAACCTGCCGATAAACGATTAAATGATACCGAAGTAACAGGTTTTCATGCTCGCATATCTAGTGTAGGAGCAATATCTTACTTCTTGTTCTATAGGCACAAAGGCAAACAAGTAAATTATCACTTAGGCTATGATGGACGAATTACCCCAGCACAAGCCAGAGATTTAGCAAAAAATAAAATTGCCGAGGTAACTCAGGGTACTAATGTTCACGAAGTAAAAAAGCAAGACCGCATTAAAACTAAAGAATCAAAACTATCTACCCTGCAACACTTTTTAGACGAAAAATATTTTCCTTGGCTGTTATCTCGTAACCCCAAAACAGCAGAGAAAACAAAAAAGGCATTTCAATCAGCATTTAGTAAATTCATGGACTTTCAACTTTCAGCGATAACAGCATGGGAAGTGGAAAAATGGCGAAATAAGCGCTTAGCTGATGGAATTAAACCAGCAACTACAAACCGCCAACTAAATTTAATTAAAGGCTGCTTAAGCCGTGCGGTCGAATGGGAAGTTATTGATAGCCACGATTTACAAAAAGTTAAGGCTCAAACTGTAGATAACGCGAAAGTTCGCTATTTATCAAAAGATGAAGAATACCGTTTACGGGAAAGCCTTGCTAAGTTCGATATTAAGCACCTCACCACTATCGTTATTCTTGCTATCAATACAGGTATGCGTAAAGGCGAGATTTTATCGCTTAATTGGAATGACATTAACCTAGATAAAAAAATACTGACGGTCGATTTTCAAAATGCTAAATCAGGCAATACTCGCCACATACCCTTAAATACACAGGCGTTTAATGTGTTGAATGATTGGCAAAAACTATCGGGAAATATTGGGTATGTGTTTAAAGATAGTAACCAGCAACGAATAGTAGATTTTAGATATGATTGGGCAGCACTTTTAGAAGATGCAAGCATAACCGATTTTAGATTTCACGACTTACGCCACCACTTTGCAAGTAAGCTAGTAATGGCAAGTGTAGATTTAAATACAGTGCGTGAACTTTTAGGTCATAGTGACTTAAAAATGACGCTAAGATATGCACACTTAGCGCCAGAACATAAAGCAGCAGCGGTTAATTTGATTGGTTAAACCTACTCAAGTATTACTGCCAGATAGTTTAGAAGTATGTGAGTAAGTCGGTATTAAAAACTAGCCCTGTCAGATTATTATCGTTAACTAATTTTTTGAAATCGTCGGTGCAGTAGAGTGACAGACCTGATTGCATTTTCGATTTAAAAATAAGCTTTTTGCTTATATCCTCATCATCAAAAGCAAGTGACTTTAACCCATCTTCAAAGCCATCTAGGTATGCTCTTTCTGTTAGGCTCAAATCCTCTTGAGCAAATATTAATGGATTGAACAAATATAAGTTATCACCATTAGTCTTTAAATCAATGAACTCACCAAATTCACTTAAATAGGCATTTAAGCGCTCATAAGCAGAATCATTCAGCACTAAAAATGAACCGTATAAATTAACGTCATAGTTTTGCTTTTTTGCCCTTGGCTCATGCTTACATTCAAAACCATTAGGAGATAGCTCTGATAATGTAGCTTTTCCTTTAGGGACATCATTCATAACGACTTGAATAATATTATCGCTCATAGGCTTATTCGAGTTCTTAACTATCTGTTTTGACATTTCCATTATATC
Source organism: Pseudoalteromonas sp. APC 3224 (assembly GCF_030407535.1). Taxonomy (GTDB): domain Bacteria; phylum Pseudomonadota; class Gammaproteobacteria; order Enterobacterales; family Alteromonadaceae; genus Pseudoalteromonas. Next base: position 121,927 of record NZ_JASDDF010000013.1, read on the forward strand.
AAGGTTAATTACATCGTAAGCATTTGTTGGCTTTCTTAATTGATATACATTCATATGCCTTTCCACTGCTTATCTATTTTCTCAAATATTTTACTTGGCAACGTACCAGTCCTAATTGCAACTTTTACATTTCGAAGTTTATTGGTGAACAACGCTTTGTTTCCGTTCATGTCCCCACCTAGGCTACCGCCTATCCATGATTCATAATTGTATCTATGTATTTTTCTGTGTGGTGGCGCATCTTTTGTAGCCCAGTCATGAGCTTTATTTTTAACAAAGTTAATAAGCCAAATGCCATTATGTGGATCATTAATCCCTATACCTGCCATATGAAGGTTTAACCTTGCTCGTAATATAGCTTGTTGGTTGTATCGCCCTTTACCTGAAATAATATGATGTGCTTCATGCTCTTTTGTAGGCTTAGGCTCACCAACTGAAAATAAGTAACGCGCAAGTGTATTTGTTGGATGGTGCTGTTCTTCAGCAAGTTCAAACTGCGCAGCCGATGAGTTTAATTCTCGGTATTCTTTAAGTGCTATTTGCGCAATAGATACAGATTCGATACGCTTTTTTTCTGCTTGTAGATGATCATAATCGTTAACTAGTTTTTTTAACTTCTCAGTATCGGGATTTTGCTTGTTAGCCTCGTCATGATACTTCTTTGCTTTTAATTCGAAGTTATAAATAGCCATTGCTAGCGGAGATGGATCTGAAGGACGTTCGGGTCTAGGGTACGTTTTTTGTAATTGCATAGTAAAATAGTCCATTATTTCAATGTGGTGAATCTAATATAGCCCCAATTAAAACGCAAGCCATTTATCAAAGAGCATAAATACTTTTTAAACTAATCGTTATTAATCCTAGTTACAAATTATCGGGGAATATTGGCTATATACTTAAAGGCAATGAATAACCAAGACTAGATTTTAGATATGACTGGGCGGCACTTTTAGTAGATGCGAACATTACCTACTTTAGGTAAACGACTTGTATCACTACTTTACGAGTAAGTTGGTAATGAAAAGAGTAGACTGAAATACTGTTAGAGAGTTTCGAGGTCATAGTGGCTTTAAAATAAAGCTAAGGCAAGCGCACTTGCCTCTGGCTATAAAATTACTGCTATAAATTTACTAATTTACTAATTTACAAAA